>NZ_JASCAE010000062.1:0-32561 GCF_029967975.1 Pseudomonas sp. V98_8 | reverse complement strand
TACCAACCGAAAACAAGTTGAGGGCTTCACCTCAACCATAGAATCTCCCACAGTGATGTTGGTTGAGAGGAATTATTGTGTACGGATCATTTAACCGATGGCTCCCCCGAGCCGCCTCGCTGTTGCTCTGCCTGCTGTTCTGGCAACTCGCCGCCCGCCACCACTGGAACCTCGGCCTGGTGACCTTCGCCAACGTCCCGACACCCCTTGCCGTGATTGAAGCGGCACTGGGCCTCGGTGACTCCGGCAAACTCGCCCGACACCTTGGCAGCAGCCTCAGCCGGGTCTTCGCCGGTTACCTCGCGGCATTGGTGATCGGCGTCGCCCTGGGCCTGGCCATCGGTCGCTCGAAATGGGCCGAAGACTTGTTGCTGCCACCGCTGGAAGTGCTGCGCCCAATTCCCGCCGTGGCCTGGATTCCCCTGGCGATCCTGATGTTCCCCTCGTCCGAGCTGTCGATGGTCTTCATCACCTTTACCGGCGCCCTGTTCCCGATCCTGCTCAATACCGTGCACGGTGTCGAAGGCGTCGATCCACGGCTGATCGCTTCGGCGAAAAGCCTCGGGGCAGGGCGACGGGCGATGCTGCTGGAAGTGATTCTGCCGGGGGCCGCACCGAGCGTCATCACCGGCCTTTCCATCGGCATGGGCACGTCGTGGTTTTGCCTGGTGACCGCCGAGATGATCTCCGGCCAATACGGCATCGGCTATTACACCTGGGAGTCCTACACCATTCAGAACTACCCCGACATTGTGGTCGGCATGTTGCTGATCGGCGTACTCGGGATGGGCAGCAGCCTGCTGATCAAACGCCTGGGCGGTGTATTCACGCCCTGGCATCGACCACGAGGAAAAGCCTGATGAGTGTTTTTCTACAGCCCGAAGGGCGGATCGATATCCGCGGTTTGTCGATCAGCCTGGGCGAGGGCAGCGCGGCCTTCGAAGCCGTGCAGGGCCTCGATTGCCTGATCGAACCGGGGCAGTTCGTGTGCATCCTCGGGCCGTCCGGTTGTGGCAAGTCGACCTTGCTCGGCGCCCTGGCCGGTCATCTGCAACCGCGCGATGGCAGCCTCAAGGTTGATGGCGCGCCGGTGTCCGGCCCGTCGCCTCAACGCGGCATGGTGTTTCAGCAGCACACACTGTTCCCTTGGCGCACGGTGCGCGACAACATTGCGTTCGGCCTGAAAATGCGCGGCATCGGTAAAGCCGAACGGGACAAGGCCGCCGATGAAATCCTCGCCCTGGTCGGCCTTGAAGGCTTCGCCGAGCGCTGGCCGGATCAGTTGTCCGGTGGCATGCAACAACGGGTGGAGATCGCCCGGGTGCTGGTCAATCGCCCACGTTTGTTGCTGATGGACGAGCCCTTTGGCGCTCTCGATGCCCTGACCCGCTTGAACATGCAGGAACTGCTGCTGGACATCTGGACGCGGATTCGCACCACCGTAGTGTTCGTCACCCATGACATCGACGAGGCGCTGTTCCTCGCCGACCGCCTGCTGGTGATGAGCACGCGTCCCGGTCGGATCATCGAAGACCTGCGCCTGGATTTCCCCCGGCCACGCACCACCGAACTGGTGACCAGCCACGAGTTCTCCCGCTTGAAGCGTCACTGCCTTGAATTACTGCGTCACGAAGACGGTCGGCAATTACCACGCCTTAACCCTCTCGGACTTCCTCCAGAAAACAAACTGCCGCGATTTGCCCTATGACCTCACTCTTCGATGTAACCGATAACGATGACATTCTCGCCCTGCAACCACGCCTGACCGACGACGATGCCGGCGTGCGCCGCATCGCCCTGATCGAACTGGCCGACCTGGAAGAGCCGGACGGCCTGCTGTGGCTGGTCAACCGATTGTCCGCAGACCCGGCCGAAGACGTTCGTGCCGAAGCCGCGCGGTTGCTCGAAGCCTGGGAGGACGAGCCTGTGGTCGAAGCGCTGTGCCAGGCCCTGACCGATCCATCGGCTGCGGTGCAAGCCGCTGCGGCGCAAAGCCTCAGCCTGCTCAAGAGCGAAGCGGCGGGTGAGGTGATCCTGCCGTGGACCGGGCATGCCGACATCGGCGTGCGCATTGCTGCGTTCAGGGCCTTGCGTGAATTGCGCTACCCGCAAGCGGCCCCGGCGGCGCTGGTTGCGTTGAGCGATCAGGAGGCCAATGTCCGCCGTGAAGCCGTCGGCGTGCTGGGTTGGCTCAAACAGCTCGACGCCTTGCCGGCCCTGGCTCGACTGGCCAGTGCCGATCCGGACACCGAAGTGCGCCGCGCCGCGACCGGCGCACTCGGCCTGGCGTCTGACGAGCAGGTGCTGCCGGCCCTGCGTCAAGCCTTGCAGGACCAGGCCTGGCAAGTGCGCGAGGAAGCCGCCACCACCCTGGGCAAGGTCGGCCACATCGACGCCGGCCCTGCCTTGGTCCAAGCCCTGAGCGACGATTACTGGCAAGTGCGCCTGCGCGCCACCCGCAGTCTCGGCCGCTTGCGTTACGCCCAGGCACTGGACGCGCTGATCGAAACCCTCGGCCACCGCATCAGCAACCTGCGCAAGGAAGCCGCCCTGGCCCTCGGTGAGTTGAACGAGAAAGGCGCCATCGCCCCATTGCTGGCCGCGCAGGACGACGGTGATCCGGAAGTGCGCAAAGCGGTGCGCATTGCCCTGAGTCAGCTGCAATGAACCCGCTGTCCATCGGCAACTCCCGCAGCAGGCAGCAGCTGCGACTGAACTGGCCGAATGGCCGCGAGCAGTGGCTGGACCATGCCGAGTTGCGCCGCCAGTGCCCGTGTTCGCAATGCCGGGCGTTTCGCTTGCGCGGGATGACGCCGCTGGTTGACGACCGCGTTCGGTTGGTCGAGGTGAATTCGCAGGGGTATGGGTTGCAACTGGTGTTCAGTGATGGGCATGAACGCGGAATATATCCGTGGGCCTATCTCGAAGGATTAACTCCGAGCCTGTAGGAGCGAGCATGCTCGCGATGGTCGTTAACGTTAACGCGTGGTTTCTGGTTAAACGCGGCGTTCTTGAGTCCATCGCGAGCATGCTCGCTCCTACAGGGGAGCCAGTGCAGTCAGAAGGACTTGCTGACGCTCGCCACTACCGTCGCGCTACACACATCGTCGAAGCCCCAATTGCTCAGGCACTGGCTTTTCGACAGGTCGGTGTCGATGTAGCTCAGGCCCAGCATCATGCCCGCCAGTTCATGGGTCAGCTTGATCTCCCACTCACGGTAGGAGTCTTCAGCCTCACCCGAGCGTGAGTACAGTTGCGGGTCCTTGAAGTCCATGTCGCCGTAACGCAGCTTGAGGCCAACGCCGTAGGGCAGCTCGGTTTCGTAACCGACATAGCTGTAGAGCGAGTTCTGCTCGCTATCGATACCCGGCGCATCGGCGGAGTAATAGGCACCGAGTTTCACCCCGTAGACGCTGAGAATGCCGTAGGCCTCGCTCTGGTTGAACTGGCTCTCTTTCGGGTAGGAATATTTGAGGTAGCCCAGGTCGAGGCTGACGTCATCGGTGGCCTGCCACAACCAACCGGCATAGTAGTCGACCTCCTGCCGGGTTTTCAGGCCGCCGCCAAAGTCGACGTTGGAGGTCCATGCGCCCAGGTACAGGCCGCTGCTGTGGGCCAGGGTTGCGCCGGCTTGCAGTGTCGGGTCGTTCTGAGTCTGCGAGATGCCGCGGGTTCGATAGTCGCTGGCCAGGGTCACGTCCAGCAACAAGGCGAAATCATCATTCAAGGGGATGGCTTGGCTGCTCAAAGGCAGCAGGCTCAAGGAGCCGAGGGCGAACAGGGTGAAAGCTTTCATGGTACGTCCCGCTATTGTGATTGTTATGGGCAGAAATCGGACAAGGCTGAGCCGTGCCTCGTGTTGAAAACACGAGGTCGGAGAGGTGTGTGACTGAGGTTTCTATTAGAGGGTTGGCGCGTAGACCTGACGTCCGGCGAACCAGGTCTGCAGCACCTGGGTGTCGTGCAGGGCTTTTTCGTCGACGCTGAACACATCACGGTCGACGACGATGAAGTCGGCCTGTTTACCGGCGCTCAGCGAGCCGATCTGTTTGTCCAGGCCAAGGGTGCGCGCGGCATTGAGCGTGTAGGCGTAGAACATGGCTTCGCGGTCGATGCGTTCATCGGCGTTGAGCACCCCCAGCGGACCCACCCGCGTCATGGCCTGGGCCATGGCGTTCCACGGGTTGGGCGAAGACACTGGCCAGTCGCTGGCCCCGGCGATGGTCGCGCCCTGTTTGAGCAAAGAATGCGCCGGGTATTGGTAACGGAACGCCAGGGCGCTGACGTAAGGCTTGATCATGTCCGTGGTGTAATCGTCGGCGCTGGCCCAGAGCAGTTGCATCGAGGCGATGACGTCGAGCGGTTTGAAGCGGGCGAATTCTTTCGGATTGACGATCTGCAGGTGCGTGATGGAGTGGGTCACGCCGCTCTGTCGGTCCTTGCGCGCCTGGGCGATGCCGTTCAGCGATTCGCGTACGGCGCGGTCGCCGATGGCATGAATGTGCACCAGCCAGCCGCGCTGATCGATCGCGCTGACCAGCTCGCCGAAATGCTTCGGATCGATCAACAATTCGCCCGGTTTGTGCGAGTTGGTGTACGGATCGATCATCGCGGCGCTCTGGGCCGGGTACTCGATCACGCCGTCAGCGAAGATCTTGATACCGGGCAGCGTCAGGTTGGGAATGCCCTGGAACTGCTGGCGGACCTTGTCCAGAGTATCGAGATCGGCGGGAACGCTCTTGCCGTTGGCTACCAACAGCGCCGCTACATGAGCGGTCATACCGCCGCTTTCGGACAGGGCCTTGTACACCGGCAGCACACCGACGGTTTTTTCCGTGGGCTTGAGGGCGAATATCGGTTCGCCGGGCGCGGCGTTGGCGGCCGGGTCCATCCAGGCGGTGATGCCCAGGCTGTTGTTGTAGCTCACGGCGGTTTGCGCCGCCTTGAGCATGTCAGTGGCACTTGGCGCCGGCATTTTCGAAGCGACCCGGTCCCAACCAGCGTCCACCAGGAAGCCGTTGGGGTTGCCGTCGGCGAGTTTGCCGATGGTGTCTTTCTCGGCGTCCGGCAGGTTTTTCAGCAACGCCGCATCGACGCCAGCGCGCTTGAGCATGACGTTGTTGGCCCACGCCGTATGGTGGTCGCTGCCGGTGAACACCACGGCTGTGTCGGCCCATTCGCCGCTGTTGAACTGCTTGCCCAAGGCTTCGGCCTGCGCCCAATAAGCCGAACTCATGCCGGCCACGCTCAGGACATCGCCATGCCTGGCCTTACCGTCGTCACGCCAGGCTCGCAGGCGCTTTTCCAGCTCATCGAGGTCGACCACCTCGTCTTCCATGTTGGCCGAAACCTTCTCCAATCCACCGAAAATCCCGTGGGAGTGGCTGTCGATCAGGCCTGGCATCAGGGTCTTGCCGTCCAGGTCGACGACCTTGGTTTGCGCATCGATCAGGGCCTTGATCTGCGTATCGCTGCCCACTTGCAGCACCTTTCCGTCCTTTACGGCCAGGGCCTGGACCTTGGGCTGGTTGCGGTCGGCAGTGAAGATCTTGCCGTTGAACAGCACCAGGTCAGTCGCGGCCATGGCTTCCAACGAGGCAAAACTGACTGCCACCAGCAACAGATTCGGGATGAATCTTTTCATTGAATGTTTCCTTGTTATTGCGTCTGATGGCCACATTAGTGGCTCGCCGTGCTCGGCAGAACGCCTCGCTCACGAAAAACGCTTTTGCCTGAATGGAAAAAGAATGGACAAACTGGGTGCACTGAAAATGTTCGTGGTCACGGCGCAACTGGGCAGCTTCAGTCGCGCCGCCGAGCAATTGGGCAAGACCCCGTCGGCCCTGACCAAAGCGGTCAATCACCTGGAAGCGGAACTCGGCGCGCGATTGTTCGAGCGCAGTACCCGGCGGATCTTGCTCACGGAATCCGGGCGGCTGTACCTGGAAACCGCGCGCCAGGTCTTGCAGCGCCTGGACGAGGCCGGCGAGGAAATCGAGCAGTTGCAGCACGGTTTGCGCGGCAGTCTGAAAATCACCGCGCCGCTGGCCTATGGGCAGGCCTTTCTCGATCAGGTGTGTGGCGGTTTTCTCGAGCAATACCCGCAGATCAACCTGCAAGTGGACCTGTGTGACGAGTTCGTCAATCTGCTGGAAAGCGGCTACGACCTGGCCTTGCGTGAAGGGCATGACGACTTGCCGGGGTTGATTGCCCGCGTCGTTGGCAGCAATCGCCTGGCGCTGTGCGGCAGTCCGGAGTATCTGGCGCGCAAGGGGCTGGCGGTCACCCCCCAGACCCTCGATGAGCACGAATGGTTGCTGTACCGCCATCCTTTGCTCAGCCGCGAATTCTGGTGGGCCGAGCGCGACGGCCAGCGCCTGAGCTTGCCGCAACCCCAGGCACCCCGCCTGCGCAGCGACAACTACGACTTGTTGCTGGCCAATGCCCTGGCCGGGCGCGGGTTGCTGCATACGCCGTTGTGGAGCGCGGCACCTTACATTGCCGATGGGCGACTGGTGCGGGTGATGGCCGACTACGACATCGATCCGGACAGCTTCGGTCCGCACATCCTGGCGGTGTACCCCAGCCATCGGCGGGCCACGGCCAAGGTGCTGGCGTTCATCGATTACATCACGGCGTTTCTGGCGGCCCCTCTGTAGGAGCGAGCATGCTCGCGATGAACCTGTGAGCGCCGCGGGGTGTCAGGCTTCCCGCGTTATCGTTGACGACCATCGCGAGCATGCTCGCTCCTACAGAGGGGCAGGTACTTGCCAGGAAATTGCGGAAAGAGTACAAATGTACTCCATGACGACATTAACTCCCCGCCGCACCGCCATCCTGACTTTTATCCGTGATCGAATCGCGGAGCATGGTCAGTCCCCGAGCCTCGCTGAAATCAGCGAGGCGTTCGGCTTCGCCTCCCGCAGCGTGGCGCGCAAGCATGTGCTGGCGCTGACCGAGGCCGGTTTTATCGAGGTCAATCCACATCAGGCCCGGGGCATTCGCTTGCTCGGCCAGCCGCCGCGTCCCGAGCTGCTGGACATCCCGGTGCTCGGCCGGGTGGCGGCCGGTGCGCCGATCGGTGCCGATGCCGAGGTCCATAGCCGCTTGTTGCTCGACCCATCGATTTTCTCGCGGGTGCCGGACTACATGCTGCGGGTGCGCGGCGACTCGATGATCGAGGACGGCATTCTCGACGGCGACCTGGTGGGCGTGCACCGCAGCCCCGAGGCCATCAATGGCCAGATCGTCGTGGCGCGGCTCGACGGTGAAGTCACCATCAAGCGCTTCGAGCGGGTCGGCGACCAGGTTCGCCTGTTGCCGCGCAACCCGGCCTATCAACCGATCATCGTCGAGGCCGACCGGGACCTGGCCATCGAAGGGGTGTTCTGCGGCCTGGTGAGGCAAGGCTGATGGGTGCCGTCGTTGCGCTGGATACGCTGTTCAATGGCGGCCAGGTCTGGATGGGCCGGCCTGCGCCGCCGGCTGCCAGCCCGCAACCCACCGGCCATGCCGCGCTGGATGCGGCACTGCCCACGGGCGGCTGGCCGGAGGCGGCGCTGACGGAAATCCTCCTGGCCGGGCAGGGCGTGGGCGAGTTGCAACTGGTGTGGCCAGCACTGGCGCGGCTATCGGCGGCGGGCGAGCGCATTGTGCTGGTGGCGCCGCCCTGCGTGCCATACCCCCAGGCCTGGCAGAACGCCGGGGTCGATCTGCGCCAGTTGTCGATCATCCAGGCCAGCGAGCGCGATGCGTTGTGGGCGGCGGAACAATGCCTGCGTTCGGGCAGTTGTGGTGCGGTGCTGTGCTGGCCGCACAAGGCCGATGACCGCGCCTTGCGCCGCTTGCAGGTGGCGGCGGAAACCGGCTCGACCCTGGCGTTCGCCTATCGCTCGCTCAGCGAAGCGATCAACCCTTCGCCAGCGGCCCTGCGCATCGCCATCGATGCCAAGCCCGCGCAATTACGGGTGCTCAAGTGCCGCGGCGGATTAGCCCGCTCGGCGCCGATTGCCTTCGCCGTGGGGCATTGAGGTTGCCATGCGCTGGGTCTGTATTCTGTTTCCGCAATTGGCGCTGGACGCGGTACTGCGTCAGCGCGCCGACCCCCAGGAGCCGCTGGCACTGCTGACCGGCCCGGCCCAGCGGCGGGTGCTGCAGGCGGTCAATGGCCCGGCGCGGGCGCTGGGTCTGCGCCCCGGCCAGTCCATGAGCGCCGCCCAGGCCTTGAGCAAGGGCTTTGCCACCGCCGAGTACGACGTCGCCGATATCGAACACTGGCAGCAATTCCTGGCCGCCTGGGCTTATCGCTTCAGCTCCCAGGTCAGCGTGCATTATCCGCGGGCGCTGGTGTTCGAAATCGAGTCCAGCCTGGGACTGTTCGGCCCCTGGCCGAAATTCGAGGCGCGCCTGCGCAGCGAACTCGGCGAACTGGGGTTTCGTCACCGCATCGTCGCGGCGCCCAATCCGGTGGCGGCGCGGATGCTGGCCAACGCCTACGACGGCCTGGTGGTGGCCGACGAGCAAGCCTTGCAGCATCACCTGGGGCACATGCCCATCGACCGCATCGGTCTGGCGGCCAGCGTGGCCACGGCGTTGTCGCGCATGGGCCTGCGCACCTTGAGCCAGATGCAGGCGTTGCCCCGGCACAGCCTGGCCCGGCGTTTCGAGGCCCAGGTGCTCAAGCACCTGGATGAATTGCTGGGCATACGACGCCTGGCGCTGGCGTTCTACCTGCCGCCGGACCGTTTCGATGTACGCATCGAGCTCAATTTCGATGTGCAGTCCCATCAGGCCTTGCTGTTTCCGTTGCGTCGCCTGACGGGGGATCTGTCGACGTTCCTGTGCGGTCGGGACAGCGGTGTGCAGCGTTTCGACCTGCACCTGGAGCACGCCGGATTGCCGGACACGCTGATCAAGGTCGGCCTGCTCAGTGCCGAACGCGATCCGGCGATGCTGTTCGAACTGGCGCGAGGGCGCCTGGAGCAAGTCCAGGTCGAGGCCCCTGTGCGCGGTTTTCGCCTGCGCGCCGAAGACTTGCCGAGCTTCGTTCCGCAGTTTCAGGAGCTGTTCGACGATCGCCCGCAGCAGACCTTGCCCTGGGAGCAACTGCGCGAACGCCTGCGCGCACGGCTGGGGGATGATGCCGTGCAGGGCCTGCGCTTCCAGGCCGATCACCGGCCCGAGTGCGCGTGGCAGGCCAGTGCCGACAGCCAGCCCGGTGCGCGATTGCCGACCGTGCAGCGACCGGGCTGGCTGCTGACCGAACCGCTGGCGGTGCACGAAGGCTCGACGCGCATCCTCATGGGGCCGGAACGCATCGAGTCCGGTTGGTGGGACGGCGATGACGTGCGCCGTGATTACTACTTGATCGAAACCCGTGCCGGCCAGCAGGGTTGGGCCTATCGTGCGGTGGGCGAGGGTGGTCCGTTGTGGCTGCAGGGCTGGTTCGCGTGAACGCCGGATATGCCGAGCTGCACTGCCTGTCGAACTTCAGTTTCCAGCGCGGTGCTTCCAGTGCCCTGGAATTGTTCCAGCGGGCGAAAAAACAGGGCTACCAGGCCCTGGCGATCACCGACGAGTGCACCCTGGCGGGTATCGTTCGCGCCTGGCAAGCGGCGAAGTCCGTGGAGCTGCCACTGATTATCGGCAGTGAAGTACGCATTGAGAACGGCCCGAAGCTGGTGTTGCTGGTGGAAAACCTCGAGGGTTACCAGACCCTGTGCCGACTGATCACACGAGCTCGACGTCGTACGCAAAAAGGTCAGTATCAAGTGCTGCGCGAAGACTTCGACGAAGCATTGCCAGGGCTGTTGGCGCTGTGGGTGCCGGACGCGGTCGATGACCTTGAGCAGGGCCATTGGTTGAAGCAGGTCTTCGCCGAGCGCCTGTGGCTGGCGGTCCAGCTGCATCGCGGCCAGGACGATACCCGGCGACTGAATGATCTCCTGGCGCTGGCCGGGGAACTGCGGATACCCGCGGTGGCCAGCGGCGATGTGCACATGCATGCGCGCGGGCGCCGGGCCCTGCAGGACACCATGACCGCGATCCGTCATCACCTGCCGGTAGCCGATGCCGGGTTGCGCTTGCACCCCAACGGCGAACGGCACCTGCGCGGCCTCGATGTGCTGCGCGAGCTCTATCCGCCAGCCTTGCTCGACGAAACCCTGGACATTGCCCGGCGCTGCACCTTTGATCTGGGGCAGTTGCGTTATCAGTATCCGCGCGAGCTGGTGCCCGATGGGCACAGCGCAGCCTCCTGGCTCCGGGAACTGACCGAGCGGGGCATTCGCCAGCGCTGGCCCCAGGGTGCGAGCGAGAAGGTTCGCGGGCTGATCGACAAGGAGCTGGGGCTGATTGCCGAGCTGGGCTACGAGAGTTATTTCCTCACTGTCCAGGACATCGTCGCCTTCGCCCGGCGCGAGAAAATCCTCTGTCAGGGCCGAGGCTCGGCGGCCAACTCGGCGGTGTGTTTCGCCTTGGGCATTACCGAGATCGACCCCGACCGGATGAACATGCTGTTCGAGCGCTTTCTTTCCAAAGAGCGCGACGAACCACCGGACATTGATGTGGACTTCGAGCACGAGCGCCGCGAAGAAGTCTTGCAGTACGTGTTCCAGCGTTATGGGCGGACCCGCGCGGCATTGACCGCCGTGGTCAGCACCTATCACGCGGCGGGCGCGGTGCGCGATGTGGCCAAGGCGTTGGGGTTGCCGCCGGACCAGATCAATGCCCTGGCCGATTGCTGTGGTCACTGGAGTGATGAAACACCGCCCGTGGAGCGCCTGCGCGAAGGTGGTTTCGACCCCGAGAGCCCGGTGTTGCGCCGGGTATTGAGCTTGACCGGGCAACTGATCGGTTTCCCCCGGCACCTGTCCCAGCACCCCGGTGGCTTCGTGATTTCCGAGCATCCCCTGGACACCCTGGTGCCGGTGGAAAACGCGGCCATGGCCGAGCGCACCATCATCCAGTGGGACAAGGACGATCTGGACGCGGTCGGCCTGCTCAAGGTGGATATCCTTGCATTAGGCATGCTCAGCGCGATTCGTCGTTGTCTCGATTTGCTGCGTCGTCATCGCAACCTGGACTTGAGCCTGGCGACGATCCCCTCCGAAGACCCGTTGACCTACGACATGATTGGCCGCGCCGACACCGTCGGCGTGTTCCAGATCGAGTCCCGGGCACAGATGTCGATGCTGCCCAGGCTCAAGCCCCGCGAGTTCTATGACCTGGTGATCGAGGTGGCCATCGTTCGTCCCGGTCCTATCCAGGGCGGCATGGTGCACCCGTACCTGCGGCGGCGGAACAAGGAAGAGCTCGAAAGCTATCCCTCCGAAGAGTTGCGCGAGGTGTTGAAGCGCACCCTGGGCGTGCCGCTGTTCCAGGAGCAGGTCATGCAGATCGCCATCGTCGCCGCCGACTACAGCCCCGGCGAAGCCGATCAGTTGCGCCGGTCCATGGCGGCCTGGAAACGCCATGGCGGACTGGAACCGCATAGGGATCGCCTGGCCGCCGGGATGAAGAAAAAAGGCTACACCGCCGATTTCGCCGCGCAGATCTTCGAACAGATCAAAGGCTTTGGCAGCTACGGTTTTCCCGAATCCCATGCCGCCAGTTTTGCCTTGTTGACCTACGCCAGTTGCTGGTTGAAATGCCACGAACCGGCGGCCTTCGCCTGTGCCCTGATCAACAGCTGGCCCATGGGTTTCTACAGCCCGGACCAGATCCTGCAGGACGCGCGCCGTCACCATTTGCAGATTCGTCCGGTGGACGTGCGGGCCAGCGACTGGGATTGCAGCCTCGAACCGATTGCCGGTGCGCAACCGGCGATTCGCATGGGCTTGCGCATGATCAAGGGCTTTCGCCAGGACGATGCCCGGCGCATCGAGGCGGCGCGTTCTAAAGGCGCCTTTGTCGACATCGCTGACCTTGGCGAACGGGCATGCCTGGATGCCCGCGCCCAGGAACAACTGGCCGATGCCGGTGCCTTGCGCGGGCTGGCCGGTGATCGGCATCGAGCGCGCTGGGAAGTGGCGGGGGTGCAAAAGCAGCTCGGCCTGTTTGCCCGCCTGCCCCGTCAGGAGGAAGGCGCGGTGGCGCTGCCCAAACCCACGGTCGGCGAGGACCTGTTGGCCGATTACAACAGCCTCGGCACCACCCTCGGGCCGCATCCGCTGGCCTTGTTGCGGGGTGAGTTGAAAGCCCGTCGCTGCCGCAGTTCGAAAGAGTTGCTGGAGGTGGAGCACGGGCGACCGGTCAGCGTCGCCGGGCTGGTAACCGGCCGACAACGCCCGAGCACCGCCAGTGGCGTGACCTTTGTCACCCTGGAAGACGAGTTCGGCAACGTCAACGTGGTGGTCTGGCGCGACCTGGCCGAGCGCCAGCGCCAGGTGCTGGTGGGCTCGCAGTTGCTCAAGGTCGATGGGCGCTGGGAGAAGGAGGGAGAGGTGCGGCATTTGATTGCCGGGCGCTTGAGCGACTTGAGTCCACTGCTCGACGGCATCAGCGTGCGCAGCCGGGATTTCCGCTGACCTGTGGTAATGGGCTCTTGTGGTGATGGGATTTTTGTGGCGAGGGGATTTATCCCCGCTCGGCGGCGAAGCCGTCGTAAAACCAGTGAATGCAGGTTTTCTGAGACTTCTGCGGGAGCAGGGTTTGGGGCTGCTTCGCAGCCCAACGGGGATAAATCCCCTCGCCACAAAAAGCCCCACATTCACAGGAAATTGTGATGCCTTTTTATTTGGTCACCGGCCAAAACCGCTCGCCACCCCCCGGCGCATCCGTCCACGCCTGCAACGAGCGGGTCGGCAGGTCGAAATAATCCCGGGTACGCGCATACCCATGTCCACCCATCCGCCCGATCGCATCAAGCCCGAGTTGATCGATGTACAACGTCTTCGGGTCGATCAGCTCATCACGCACATGGGCCATCAGCACTTCACCAAAAATGATCTCCCGCGACTGACCGATGTTCAGCGCCATCATCCGCCGGCATTCCAGTGCCACCGGTGCCTCGCCGATGCGCGGGCATTTGACCGAGGTGCCAGGGATGGCGGTGAGGCCGGCGGCGGTCAGTTCGTCGAAACCGGGGGCGAAAGGTACGGCGCAGACGTTCATGGCCTCCACCAGGGCATCGCTGACGATGTTCACGGTGAACTCCTGGTTGAGCTGGATGTTGCGCGTGGTGTCCTTGGGGCTCTGGTCGCCGTAATTCTCCACGCCCAGCGCAAGGATCGGCGGATCGGCCGACAGCGCGTTGAAAAAGCTGAACGGCGCGGCGTTGACACGGCCTTCAGCGTCGACGGTGGTGACCAGGGCAATCGGGCGTGGCACCACGCTGCCGATCAGAATCTTGTACTTGTCCCGTGGACTCAGTTGGCTGAAGTCGAAGCTTTGCATGGGCAGAATTCTCTAAAGGAGTGGATCGATGGCGCACAGCGGCGCCTGTGCGCTGTAGTCGTCGGCGAACGGGATGGCCGGCTGGAACAGGGTCTTCCAGTCCGGTTGGCCGAAGGCCCGGTCGCTGTGGCTGCGCATCAGTTTTTCGAATTGCTGTTGGGCCTGGCGCTGCAGGGCGGGGTAGTCGACACCCAAAACCTGCCCGTCCTGCATCACGCAGCGGCCATCGATGTAGCTGGCGATGCAATCGTCACCGCGCCCGGCCAGGAGCAGGTTCTTCAGCGGGTCGAACAGCGGCCCCAAGTGCAGGCCGCGCAGGCTGAACACGCTGATGTCGGCCTTGGCCCCCGGCGCCAGGCGACCGATGTCGTCGCGGCCCAGGGCCTTGGCGCCGCCGAGGGTGGCGGCGTTGTACAGGTCCAGCGCGCTGGTGAGCGTATTGCCGCCCTCCATCAAGCGCGCGATGTTCAAGCCCTGGCGCATGTTGTCGAGCAAATCCGCCGGCCAGGTGTCGGTGCCCAAGGCGAAGTTGATGCCCTTGGCGCGATAGCGACCAAACGAATTCAGCGCCTCGCCATCGCGGGCAAACACCACCGGGCAATGCACCAGGCTGGCGCCACCATCGACCACGCGTTGCAGGTCGTCATCGCCGTGGGTGTAGATGCCGTGGGGCAACAGGCTGCGCGGGGTCAGCAGGCCCAGGTCCTGCAGCCAGCCCAACGGCGACACACCGCGAAGTTGCTCCACCATCGCCACTTCGCCGAGCCCCTGGCAGCAATGCAAGCGCATCGGCGCGTTGAGTTCCCGGCTCAGTGCAGCAGTGCGTTGCAGCAATGCTGGCGTGCACGTCTGGATGCGATCCGGCAGCAGAGCGCCGCGGATCAACCCTTTATGAGCACCGTCGAAGTCCTGGAAAAACCGCTCGGCCGTATCGAGCCCGGCCAGCCCCCGGGTTTCGTCCCAGTGATGGGCCAGCGAGCCGTCGGCCTGCCAGTAACTCATGCCGCTCATGTAGCAGGGGCCGAGGTAGGTGCGCAGTCCCAACTCGGCCGCCACGCCGGCCACCGCGGCAAACTCATCGTAGGTCTCGGCCCACTCGCGGTAGTACATCGAGGTAATCGGCATGGCAGTGGTGATGCCGTTGCGGATCAATTGGGTGAAGGCGTAGCGGTACTTGAAGACTTCTTCTTCGGGGCTGTAACTTTCCCGTGGGCCGCGCGTCAGATACTGCGCCGACCACATCCGGCCCATGTCGCGCTCGTCGCCGTTGTCCAGGGTCAGCACCGTGGAGTCGAGATCGCCCAGGGCATCCAGATCGATGAAGCCTGGACCGATCAGCGCGTTGCCGTAATCAATCCACTGATCCACCGGCCCGGGAAAATCACGCCCTACAAATAGGATACGCGAACCTTCGAACACCACTTCGCCGTTGCGCCACAGCACATGCTGCGCACCGTCGAAGCCGACCACACAGCTCGCTTTAAGGGCGATGCGTTTCACAGGCGACTTTCCAAAAGGCGCCCACCGGCGGCAATCAACTGCCCACCGCGATAGACCTCGCGCAGCGGCCGCGCCACCACGGCCTCGCCCAAGGTCTGCACGGGCAGCAACAGGAAGTTCGCCGGTTGGCCAATCTCCAGGCCAAAACCTTCGCAACCCAGCGCCCGGGCACCATTGACCGTTGCCGCCTCAAACGCCGCCGCCAGTTCTTCGTCCTTGTTCAGATCGAAACGAAACGCCAGCAACATCGCCCGCTCCAGCATGTCGCCGTTGCCCATGGGCGACCAGGCGTCGCGGATGCCGTCCGAACCCAGGCACACATTCACGCCAACCTCGCGCAAGGCCAGGAACGGCGGCACTGCGCAATCGGCCGGCGCCGAACTCATCAGCGAAATGCCCAGAGTTGCCAGGCGTTCGGCCACCGGTTTGACCTGGCTCCAAGGCAACATGCCCAGGCAATAGGCATGGCTGATCATCACCCGGCCTTGAAGCCCGAAGCGCTGGGTGTAGTCGGCGATCAGGGCGATCTGCCACAGGCCCAGCTCACCCTTGTCGTGCAGGTGAATGTCGACGCCACGGTCGAACTCGCTGGCCAGTTTGAACACAAAGTCGAGTTGCGCGATCGGGTCGTTGTCGATGCCGCAGGGGTCAAGACCGCCGACGTTCTCCACACCCAGGGCCATGGCTTCGCGCATCAGTTCGGCGGTGCCGGGGCGGCTGATCAGGCCGGTTTGCGGGAATACCACCAGTTGCAGGTCGATCAGGTCGCGGTATTGTTCCTGCAGTTGCTGCATGGCTTCGACATGGCGCAGGCCGAATTCCGGATCGATATCGACGTGGCAGCGCAGGGTCAGCGAGCCGCGGGCGATGCAGTTTTCCAGCAGGGCACCGGCGCGTTGCGCGATCGGTACGGTGACTTCGCGCAGGATGCGCCGCTCGTTGGCGATGTAGTCCTTGAGGGTGGGACCTGCGCTGTTCGGGCGCCAGGGCTGACCCCAGAGGGTTTTGTCCAGGTGCACGTGGCTTTCCACCAGGGCGGGGGTCAGCAGTTGGTTCTGGCCGTCGATGTCGGTGGTCGACAAGGCTTCGTTCGAAGCGGGACGGCGTTGGCTGAACCGGCCGTTCTCGATCAGCAAGTCTTCGGCGGGGGCGCCGTAGGGGCGCACGTTGCGCAGCCAGCGGGGTTGGGTCATTGCATACCTCAAATTCTGTGTTGTTTGGGCGGGCCTCTTCGCTGGCAAGCCAGCTCCTACAGGGTTCGTGTTGTTCGCGAATTCGCGTACGACGGTGTTCTTGTAGGAGCCGGCTTGCTGGCGATGGCCGCGACTCGGTCCGAAGCCAGACAATCAGCCCTTGAGCTTCGCCCAAATGCGGTCCTGCAGCTCACGCGCCTTGTTGCTGCATTCCTTCTCCGGGCGCAGGCGCGAGGCGAATTCGTCGGGCATGTTGATGGCGTCCATGACTCGCCACTTGGCGTCGATCAGCTTGTCGCTCTGGATGCCGTTGGCGTAGGCAATGGCGTTGGACACGGCGGCGGCGTTTTCCGGTTTCATCATCCAGTCGATGAAGATCTTCGCGTTGCCGGGGTGCGGTGCGCTTTTCGGCACGGCGAAGTTGTCCTGGAACATCGCCAGGCCTTCTTTCGGATACACGTACTTGATGGTGCTCTTCTGCAAGGTGGCCCGGGCGGTGGAGCCGTTCCAGTTCTGCATCATGATCACTTCACCGGAGGCCATGCGGTCGACGGTGTTGTCCGAGCTGTACATCTTCAGGAAGGGCTTCTGTTTCTGCAGCAGTTCGAGAATGCGCTTGGCGTCCTGCGGGTTTTCCGTGCATTCGTCGACGTTCAGGTAATGGCTGGCGGCATTGATCACGCTGCTGGAGGTGTCGAGGGCAGCCAGTTGCCCTTGCAGTTCCTTGCGTGGTTCGAAGAACTCTTTCCACGAATCGTCCAGCTTGCCGCCAGGCACCCGCGCGCTGTCATAGGAGAACCCGGTGCTGCCCCACAGGTACGGTGCCGAGAATTTGCGGCCAGGGTCGAAGCTTGGGTCGCGGAACGCCGGCTTGACGTACTGGAAGTTGGGCAGGGTCGAGGCGTCGATTTGCAGCAGCAGGTCCTGGTTGATCAAGGTGCGCATGATCGACTGCGACGGCACGATCACGTCATACGCCGCGCCACCGGCCTGCAATTTGGCCAGCAGGGTCTCGTTGCTGTCGTAGCCGTCCATGGTGACCTTGATCCCGGTCTCCTTTTCGAACTTGGCCAGCAGGTCGACCGGGTAGTAATCGGTCCAGTTGTAGAAGAACAGCTCCTTGGGCTCGGCGGCCTGGACGCTGAATGCGGTGAAGCAGCTCAGGGCCAGACTGGCAACGGCGAAACGCAGGCTTTTCACTTTCATGGACGAACACTCCAGGCTCATTGTTGTTTGCCGCGCTGTCCCAGCCAGAAGGCCAGCACCACCAGCACGATGGAAATCACCAGCATCAAGGTCGAGATCGCATTGATCTCCGGCGTTACGCCGGCCTTGATCGCGGAGAAGATGTACACCGGTAAGGTGGTCGAACCGGGCCCGGCGACGAAGAAGGTCATGATGAAATCGTCGAGGCTGACCACGAACGCCAGCACCGACCCGGACAGCACCGCCGGCCACAACAGCGGCAGCGTCACCCGGCGGAACACTTGCCACGGGTTGGCGTACAGGTCGTTCGCCGCTTCCAGCAGACTCTTGTCCAGGTCATTGAGCCGCGCGCGAATCGGCAGGTAGGCGAAGGGAATGCAGAAGCCGATGTGCGCGACGATCACTGTCAGCAACCCCAGCTTGATCCCCAGCGCCATGAACAGCAGCAGGGTGGCCACCGCGGTGACGATCTCCGGCAGGATCAGCGGCAGGTTGATCCCGCCTTCGACCATCTTCTGGCCGTAGAACGGCCGGTAGGTCGCCAGCGCCGCGAGCAAGGCAATCGCCGTGGCACAGACCGTGGCGATGCCGGCGACGATGATCGAGTTCAGCGCGGCGGTCTGGATCGACGGGTTGGCCAATATCCGCCCGTACCAGGCGAACGAGAACTCGGTCCACACCGTCGCCGAGCGGTTGGCGTTGAAGCTGTAGGCGATCAACACGAAGATCGGCAGGTACAGGTAGGCCAGGATCAGCAGGCTGACTTCCCGGGTCATTGGCAGTTTTTTCAGGTGCAGGGCGATCATGCGGTGGCTCCCCGACGAAGAGTTTTGGCGGCGCTGCGGCTATAGAGGGCGTACAGCACCAACGACAGCAGCAGAATCCCCAGCAGCAGGAACGACAGCGAACTGCCCAGGGGCCAGTTGCGCGCGGTGCCGAACTGTTGCTGGATCAGGTTGCCGATCATCAGGGTCTTGCCGCCGCCGAGAATCGCCGGGGTGATAAAGGCCCCCAGGCTCGGCACGAACACCAGCAGGGAACCGGCAATCACTCCTGGCATCGACAGCGGCAGGATGATCCGCCGCAGTGCGTGCCAGCGATTGGCACCCAGGTCATAAGCGGCCTCCACCAAACGCCAGTCGAGTTTTTCCAGGGTCGAGTAAATCGGCAGGATCATGAACGGCAGGAAGCTGTAGACCAGCCCGACGCTGACCGCGAAGTCGTTGTAGAGCAGGGTGATGCCGCCGGCACTGGGGAACAGTGCGTTGAGGCTCTGGGCGACCCAGCCCTGTTCGCGCAGGATGATCAACCAGGCGTAGTTGCGGATCAGCAGGTTGGTCCAGAACGGGATGGTGATCAGCAACACCATCAGGTTGCGCCGACGCGGGGTCAGGCTCGACATCCACAGCGCCACTGGAAAGCCGAACAGGAAACACAACACCGTGGTGCCACCGGCCTGGAACACCGAGCGCAACAGCGCCTGGGCGTAGACCCAGTTGAGCTCCAGCTCGCCATCGAAACCTTCCTGGAAAAACAGCTGCACGTAGCTTTGCAATTGCCAGTCGGCCTGCCAGTCGACGCCGCCATAGACGTTGCGCGGTAGCAGGCTGATGTAGCCCATGATGCCCAACGGAATGGCGATCAGGGCCAGCAGGGTCAGGACCACCGGGCTGAGCAACAGCGCGCGGTTGAGGGCTGGGGAAGTGCTGCTGACGCTCATCTCAGGCCTCCATCAACAGGCAGGCGTGGGGGGGCAGGTTGACCGCCACCCGATCACCGACGCCACGGTTGCGATTGAGGCCCTCGTTGTTCTCGCGCAGCATGACCTTGATGTCGTTGTTCAAACGGCACTGGTACAAGGTCGCGGTGCCGACGTACAGCACGGCTTCGATCACGCCGCGCAGGTGGTGCGGTTGCGCCGGGTCGACCAGTTGTGAACGTTCCGGGCGGAATGCCAGTTGCACCTTGCCATCGATGCCTTGAGGCAGGCAGGGGATTTCCACCGGCATGCCATTGGGCACGAACAGGTTTTCATTGTGCTGGCCGCGCTTGAGGTGGCCGGGCAGGAAGTTGATATCGCCAATGAACTGCGCGACGAACTGATGCTGCGGCCGTTCGTAAATGTCATTGGGCGTGCCGACCTGCAGGATCTTGCCAGCGGACATCACCGCAATGCGATCGGACAGGGTCAGGGCTTCTTCCTGATCGTGGGTGACGAAAATGAAGGTAATCCCGGCTTCCTTCTGCACTCGCTTGAGTTCGACCTGCATTTCCTTGCGCAGCTTGAGGTCCAGCGCCGACAGCGGCTCGTCCAGCAACAGCACTTTCGGTTTCGGCGCCAGGGCCCGTGCCAGAGCCACCCGTTGCTGCTGGCCGCCGGACAATTCGGCGGGTTTGCGCTTGGCCAGGTGCTGCATTTGCACCAGCGCCAGCATTTCATCGACCCGCTGCGCGATCAGCGTGCGATCAAGACCCTGCATCTCGAGGCCGAAGGCGATATTCTGCGCAACACTCATGTGCGGAAACAGCGCGTAACTCTGGAACACCGTGTTGACCCGGCGCTTGAACGGCGGCAGTTCGTTGACCGGTTCACCGGCGAGGCGAATCTCACCCTCGCTCACATGCTCGAAGCCGGCGATGGTGCGCAGTAAAGTGGTCTTGCCACAGCCGGAAGGGCCGAGCAGTGTGAAGAACTCGTTATCGGCAATGTCGACTGAAACGTTGTCCAGAGCGGGTGCCAGCCCTGGATCGTCGGAATACCGCTTGGAGACATTACGCACTTCGATTGCAACTGGATGACCCATAATGGTGCATTCCTCTAATTATTGTATGCAAAATCTGGATGCAATTTAGAAATACCCGGATTAACCTGCTCGTGCAACCCCCTTTTTCAAGGCTGTTGATTCGCCTGGGGCCGGTCGCACAGCACTGAAGGAGTCTTCGAATGGCGGAAAAGAAACTGGAAACCACGGTGGACCGCGTCTACCAAGGGGTTTACGAGGCGATCAGCAAACGCTCGCTGCGTCCCGGCATGAAGCTGGGCGAGGCTTCGTTGGCCGAACTTTTCAATGTCAGCCGCACGTCAGTTCGTGCCGCGCTCAAGCAATTGGAAGCCGATGGACTGGTCACCACCGAGCCCAATAAAGGTGCGTCGGTGTCGCTGCCGAGCGACGAAGAGATCCGTTCGTTGTTCGAAACCCGGCGCCTGGTCGAGATCGGCATCGTCAGTGAATTGTGTCGCCGGCGCGATACGGCGGTGACCCGGGATTTGCGCGATCACTTGCTGCTCGAGGATGAAGCGCATCGCAACGGTGACCACGAACGGTTGATCCACCTGCTCGGCGAGTTCCACATCAAGCTGGCCCGCAGCCTGAACAACCCGGTGTTGCTCGACTGGTTCCAGAAGCTGATCTCCCGGGCCTCCCTGTACGCCGCCGCGCTCGATGACGACAGCCACGAAGCCTGCCGCGACGACGAGCACCTGCGTTTGATCGAGTACATCGAGGCGGGCAACCAGAGCGCGGCGATCGAGCTGACGTGCATCCATTTGAATGGCATCGAGAAGGCGATTCTGGATGTGGCGGCGACCTTGAAAAGTAGCTACAACCCGCTCAAGCATTTGATTGAGGTGTAACCATCCGGTCTGAATCTGAAGAAGCAATCTGTGAGGGCGGGCTTGCCCGCGATGAGGGCCTGACAATCAGCTACGCTGCTATCGCGGGGATGGCGGCGGCAGAGAAGCCTGGCGCCTAGAGCGGGAAAACTCCTACATATCAATTACACCAATCAAAGACGCGTCCTACGCACAAAAAGGAAACGTCTTATTTTCAGCACGTGTCAGCTTCCCTAAAGCTGTCGAGCACTTGAACGAGGGATGGAAATGAAGCCTCCCCGTATGCTCTCAGGGAGGTCTGTACATGAGCACCGCACCAACCGTTTTCTTCAACCACAGCCGCCATAAACTCTGGGTCCGCAACCTCGAGACCCGCCTCGATGTCCTTGCCTTCCGCGGCGAAGAACGCCTCAGCCAACCCTTCACCTACGAGATAGAGTTCACCAGCGCCGAGCTCGATCTCGAAGCCGAACAGCTGCTGGGCAAGGACGCCTCTTTCAGCTTGCACGCCGCGCCATCGAACGTCGCGCCGATGCCCTGGAAAGTGCCCGAGGTCAAACCGTTGCGCACGCTGCACGGCGTGATCACCGGCCTCAAGCGCCTGTCCGCCTCCCGTGACGAAGCCCGCTACGAACTCACCCTGCAACCGCGTTTGGCCTTGCTTGAACGCGGCCGGCAATACCGCATCTACCAGGATAAGTCAGTACCGGAAATCGTCGAAAGCATCCTGCGCAGCCGTCACGACCTCCGAGGCCAGGACTTCCTGTTCCGCCTGGCGCGTGAATACCCCCGGCGCGAACAGGTGATGCAGTACGGCGAAAGCGACCTGGCCTTCATCAGCCGCCTGCTGGCCGAAGTGGGCATCTGGTACCGCGTCACCAGCGACCAACGCCTGCACATCGACGTCGTGGAGTTCTGCGACGGCCAGCGCGGCTACCAGTTCGACGTCGAGCTGCCGCGCTTCCCGCCCGCCGGGCTCAGCAGCGATGCGGACCGCGTGTGGGACCTGCAAACCCATCACCAGGTGATGGAAAAACACGTCAACGTCCGCGCCTATCACCCCCTGGACGCCAGGGCCCACCTCGACGCCGACGTCGACCAGACCCGCGGGGCGAAAATCACCTACGGCGAGGCCTACCACTACGCCGAGCCCTACCGCGTACTCGGCGGCGCCTACGATCTGCACGAAGACCTGGCAACCGAAAGCGGCTACTTCTACGCACGTCTGCGCCACGAGCGCTACCTCAACGACCAGACCCGCCTGAGCGGCATCAGCAGCAGCGCCACCCTCGCACCGGGCCAGGTGCTGACCATCACTGGCGGCGGAGCACCGCAGGCCTTTACCCCGCGGTGCGCGATCATCGCCGTGCGTACCCGTGCCGCCCGCGATGCCAGCTTCGAGTGCCGCTTTGAAGCCATGCCCTATTCGGAAACCCTGTGCTTTCGCCCGCCAGTGCTGCCCAAACCACAAATCGCCGGCACCGTCCCGGCCCGGGTCACCAGCGGCGAAGCCCACGACAAATACGCAGAAATCGATCTGCGAGGTCGCTACAAGGTCAACTTCCTGTTCGACCGCGACGCCTGGAAGCTCGGCGAAGAAAGCATGTGGCTGCGCCAGGCGCGCGCTTACGCCGGCGACACCCACGGCCTGCACCTGCCGCTGATCTGCGGCACCGAAGTGGCCATCGCCTTCGAACAGGGCGACCCGGACCGTCCCTACATCGCCCACGCCCTGCACGACAGCGAACACCCGGACCACGTGACCCTGCGCAGGCGCGACCACACCCGCAACGTGCTGCGTACACCGGCGAACAACAAGCTGCGCATGGAAGACCTGCGCGGGGAGGAGCACGTCAAGCTCAGCACCGAGTATGGCGGCAAGAGCCAACTGAACCTAGGGCATTTGGTGGATGCCACGAAGAAAAAACGCGGGGAAGGGTTTGAGCTAAGGACGGATGATTGGGGGGCGCTGCGCGCGGGCAAAGGGTTATTCATCAGCGCCGATGAACAGCCCAAGGCTGCTGACGATGTACTCGCCATGGCGCCGGTCAGCCGCCAGATCGAAAGCGCCCGCCAACAAATGGCCCAGTGGCAGGACATTGCCCAGGCCCATAACAGTCGACCACCCGCCATCGACGGTCTGCAGCAACTACAAACGGACGCCAAAGACCTGTCCGCCCCAGCCATCCTCTTGAGCGCCCCCGACGGCATCGGCGCAGTCACACCGGCCAGTCTGCTGCTCAACAGTGGCGACGGGATGTACCTGCAAAGCCGTGACGACATCAACCTCGCCGCCGACCAGCGCCTGTCGGCACACGCCAAAAAAGGCATCTCACTGCTCGCCCAACGCGAGGGCATGCGCCTGGTCTCCGGCGAAGGCCCACTGGAAATCGAATCCCACGGCGATCTGATGAACTTGATTGCCCAGCGGGATATCACCGTGCAGTCGGTGCAGGGACGTCTGAAGTTGTTGGCCGAAAAAGGCATCACGATCGGCAGCGGCAACGCGGCGATCCACCTCGACCCGGAGGACGGAATCCTTTTCGACAGTCACGCCAAGATTCGTTCCAGGGGGCAACACATCTGGGAGGGGCCTGGTGGCCAGCGTTTTCCGTTGGCGGTGTTGCCCAAGTCGGTATGCGCGGAGTGCCTGAAAAAGGCTCAAGCAAAGGCCATTGGTTTGCTGACGCGCCAAGGTTGATGGAGGAAAGACAAAGATGAAAACGCCAACCCAATGGCTGGAGCAGATCGAGCAGGTGTGCGCCAGAGTCGAAGTACAGGAAGTTGATCTTTTGCTTGATCAGGCCGGCTGGAGCAAATGCGCCGTTCCCGGACTGCAACAACTGAGCCCCAAGGCGCCATGGTTCTCATTGTTCACGGGCATGCCGGAGGAAAAGCTGCTGGAGCAGGCTCCACTGTTGATGCGCCTGGACCTGACCATCTGGCAACACAGGGCCTGGCTGGAAGAGCTGATCGAACACGGCGCGTTCGAGGCTCGGCTAATGGTACTGGTCTCGTCCATGCCGTTTGGAGAACTGAGTCATGCGTTGCAAGCTCTGCTTCAAATGCAGTGGGGCGAGCGGGCCGGCTTGTTGCGCTTCTACGATCCGCGAATCTTTCCCGTGCTGATGAATTCCATCCTCACCAGTGAACAGCGCGCTGAGTTCCTGCGAGTTGCCTGCTTCTTCGGCTGGCTTGATCGCGACAACCAGTTGCAATGGTTGCCGGGCACCCGCTTGAGGGACCAGAGCGCCGTCAAAGTCAGTCCCTTTGTAAGTCTCAGTAATGAGCAATGCGCAGGGATCATGAGCATCGGCGCCGCTCAGGAACTGCTCAATGGCGGCGAGTTTGATCATTTGGATGGCGATCAGGAACAGCGTTTTAACCTGCTGTACTCATTGATGGTGCAAGCCAAACAGCAAAGCTTTGTTGGTGATCTGAGCGACTATGTTCGGCGGAACTTACCCATTTCGAATGTGCAGCTTTGAGAGCTGTTTAATACTCGTGGCGAGATAAACGAGCGAAGGAGGCGCGCATGCTGAAGCGCATGATGCTTATAGCGTTGTTGACTTTTTTGTTTGCTACTGTTGGCTGCGGGACTTTGATTGAACGAGATGCGTCGTCGCAGAAAAGCCATGGCTCGAATTATTACTATCCAGCCATTCAATATGATTGGGCAATGCTCACGCTAGAAGGTCGTGGAGGCTACGACTATACGCCTGTACTTTGTTATTTGAGCATTGCCTGCCCCTTCATTATTGTTCTCGGCATGCCGGTGGATTTTCTTGTCGATACCGTGTTGTTACACAGCGATCATAAAAGAAAACTCATCGCTGACAGGGAGTTCAAAGGCTACCTTCTGAATAAATATTGTCAGGCCGATAGTGGGCTTCCTGATAAGGAGAAGATCGAGTTCTATAATCTCGATGTAAATTCCTGTCCAACCAAAGTTGTGCTCTAGGCAAATGGAGATAGCAGGCCCTGCATGTGAAATATTTTTGAGCAGGGTTTTCCCATGCAGCCTGAAATAAAAAAGGGAGTGAACGTCGATGGAGAAAATATTAAAAAAACCAGAGTGCGCTGGTTGTTGGGCTTGTTTGGATTGGCGTTAGGAGGATGTTCCACGGCTGACAATGAAATGGCAGGAGGTAATTTAAAGGCGGTTAATCATACCCTACATGCGATTAATTGGTTTTCGGTTAACGGTTACAGATCTCATGGTGGCGGTGGAAGTTCATGTTGCATTGTTATGCCAACCAAATGGCGCCGAGGGTTGAAGGCGAATATTGAATGGGAAGTCGATCCTGAGTCTTATGCAAAGATACAAAGAAAAACTACTGGCTACGGGTTCGATGAAAGTGCGTGGGCTGCACATGAAGCGAAATTTCAGCGCTACAGCACCATCGTAGAAATTCCAGAATGGTCGGGAACGGACTCGTGTGGTTTGAGTGTGCATTTTTTTAACGTGCAATCAAATAAAAGCTACGACTTCGTGTTGGGGGTATGGATCACCCAATAACCCAATTAAAGAACCTAAGCAGATGAAGGAACCCGCTGTATGTCCGAAGTAAAAAGCAATTCACACGCCAAAGTATGGGCGCCGCCGATTTTTCCGATGGGGGGCCGTTTGCCAGGAGATGTTGTAACGGTGACTGCCAATTACAAAAAGCAAGCCGCCGAGGAACATTGTCACCAGCAGGGCGTTAATTCCAAAGGACAGTCCCAGGGGGGTGAGTGCTGCCACAGTCTGTCTGCACATAAGTCTGTTCTTCGATGGCGCTAACAATGACGTGTTCAACGATACGAATAAGAATTACCCGAGAGGCTATATGGGAAAGCTCCCCGGGGGATTTTTCCCATGCGGCCTGAAATGAAATAAGGGAGTGATGGGCGATGGAGATAATTATGGATAAAACCAAGGTGCGGCGGCTGTTGGGTTTATTTGGATTGGTGTTAGTTGGATGCTCCACGGCGGACAACGATATGGTTGGAGGGAATATACAGGCAGTTAACCATACGTTGAATAATATTAATTGGCTCTCGGTTAATGGCTACAGAGCCGACGGTGGAGGGGGGCGCTCTTGTTGCATTGTTATGCCGATTAAATGGCGCCCTGGGTTGAAGGCGAATATTGAATGGGAGGTTGATACTGATCCTTATGCTTATTCTAAATGGCCGCCGTTAGGAACCGATGGTTATAGAGCTGCTCAAGCCAAACATAAGATCAACTATCAACATTACAGCGCCGTCGTGGATATTCCAGAATGGCCTGAAAAGAAGCGGTGTGGGTTGAGCGTTCACTTTTTAGTCTGCAATCAAGTCAAGGTTACCAGCTCCTGCTCGTCTTTTAATTCGCCAAACTACCCAATTAAAGAACCTCTGGATATGAAGGAGCCAGCCGTATGTCCGAAGTAAAAATCAATTCAAGCGCAAAAGTCTGGGCTCCGCCGGTTTTTCCGGTGGCGGGGCGTCTTCCTGGTGATGTTGTGACGGTGACTGCCAATTACAAAAGGCAAACCGCCGAGGAACGTTGCCATCAGCAAGGTGTGAATGCCAAAGGACAGTCCCAAGGGTTCGAGTGCTGCCACAGCTTACACATCAGTTTGTTCTTCGATGGCACTACCAACAACGAGTTCAATGACACGAAGAAGAACCACCCGAGCAATATAGCCAAACTCTACCATGCATCGCTAAGAGGCAAGAAAGCGGAGGATGAGGGTTATTTCTCTTACTACATGCCCGGTGTCGGCACGGCGTTTCCGGAAATTGGTGAACTCGATTACAGCGCAAACGGGCTACGTTTCGCGACGGGAGGTGAAGATCGGATCAACTGGGCGTTGGTACAGGTAGCCAGTGCACTGTCATGCGCCCTAACTCCGAACGGCATTGATGACGCAGTCGCCAAAAATATTCGAAAACATGAGCACCTGGAAGGCACCGTTGATGAGCGTCCTGGGGGGAAGGCGAAGTGTTGTACTCCGGTGCGCATTCCGATGTCGAAGGTGGTTGTCCGCAGAATTACCGAGACATGGCCGACATATTTTTTTTCGCTCGTCAGGCTGCATGGAAAAGAGACCGTGTGGGCTTTTCCCATGCGGACTGAAATGAAGTAAGGGAGTGATGGGCGATGAAGATAATTATGGATAAAACCAAGGTGCGGCGGCTGTTGGGTTTATTTGGATTGGTGTTAGTTGGATGCTCCACGGCGGACAACGATATGGTTGGAGGGAATATACAGGCAGTTAACCATACGTTGAATAATATTAATTGGCTCTCGGTTAATGGCTACAGAGCCGACGGTGGAGGGGGGCGCTCTTGTTGCATTGTCATGCCGATTAAATGGCGCCCTGGTTTGAAGGCGCATGTTGAATGGGAAGTTGATGTTGATCAATATGCTTACTCGAAATGGCCATCTGATCCAGAGGGGTATCAAGCGGCTCAGTTGCAGCATAAAGCTAAATACCAGCACTATAGTACCATAGTAGATATTCCTGAGTGGCCAGAAACTAATCGGTGCGGGTTGAGTGTGCATTTTTTAGTCTGCAATCAAGTCAAAGTAACCAGTTCCTGCTCGTCTTATTATTCGCCAAATTACCCAATTAAAGAACCATTGGATATGAAGGAGCCAGTCGTATGTCCGAAGTGAAAAGCAATTCAAACGCCAAAGTCTGGGCACCGCCGGTTTTTCCGGTGGCGGGGCGTCTTCCTGGTGATGTTGTGACGGTGACGGCCAATTACAAAAGGCAAACCGCCGAGGAACGTTGCCATCAGCAAGGCGTGAATGCCAAAGGACAGTCCCAAGGGTTCGAGTGCTGCCACAGCTTACACATCAGTTTGTTCTTCGATGGCACTAACAACAACGAGTTCAATGACACGAAGAAGAACCACCCGAGCAATATAGCCAAACTCTACCATGCATCGCTAAGAGGCAAGAAAGCGGAGGATGAGGGTTATTTCTCTTACTACATGCCCGGTGTCGGCACGGCGTTTCCGGAAATCGGTGAACTCGATTACAGCGCAAACGGGCTCCGTTTCGCGACGGGAGGTGAAGATCGGATCAACTGGGCGTTGATACAGGTGGCCAGTGCACTGTCGATTGCTCTAACTCCGAACGGCATTGATGACGCCGTCGCCAAAAAACATGTCGAAAACATGAGCACCTGGAACGCACCCATGATGAGCGTCCTGGGTGAAGGCAAGCGCCGGCGAATCATGAAGGGGGTGTTGGATCCTTTGGAGAAATGCAAAGAAAAGTCCAGGCGACCCAAGGTGCTGGGAATCAAGCTGTACATATACGGCTTCTCGCGCGGTGCCGCAGAAGCCCGCACCTTCGTGACTTGGCTGAGCCAGTTGTTCGACACCCCGACCGGGGCCCAGCTTCCTGAGCAACGTCTGATCGGCTTGCCGGTCAGCATCGAATTTCTCGGTGTGCTAGATACCGTCGCCTCGGTCGGCATCGCCCATGCGGCGCCTTTTTTTGCGGGGCACATGGACTGGGCCGATGACAGTCAGTTGTTACCTGACGCCGCGAAATTTCCGAACTTCGTCAAATGCTGCCGGCACTTCGTCGCGGCGTTCGAACAGCGCTCGTGTTTTCCGCTGGACTCGATCCGCAACGAGGACGGTCAGTATCCACTCAACACCTATGAAGTGGTTTATCCCGGTGTGCATTCCGATGTCGGTGGTGGTTATCCGCAGAATGATCAGGGTAAGGCTCGCGGGGGCACCAATGAACTGGTATCACAAATCGTCCTGCACGATATGTATGCCGAAGCCTTCGCTGCGGGCGCGCCGTTGCAGGTGCCGGAGACGGTGCTGCCGAAAGGACTCCAGCCAGAGAAATTGTGGCGTGGCATGTCTGAATCAACATTCACTGAATTCAAAGTCCACCCAACGGTAGTCGAACGCTTCAACGCCTGGCGCCACACCCTCCCAGGCATCACCACCGGCACCCCCACCCACACAAAACCCTGGGAGTACAAACCACAGCAACTCAGCATCACCGTGGAAGAAACCCTGGCTGATCAACTGGGCTGGATCACCGGTTGGCGCATCGGTCGGTACGCCGATGACCCGTTGCAGAATAACGACAGCTACAAACACCAGCCGTTCTTCATCCAGGCCAATGAAGTCACTGTGTTCGACACCAGTGATCAACGCGAGGCCTATGAAAAACAGAAAAAAATCATTTTGGCCAATCGGCTGAAAACGCCCGCGGCGGCGACGAACCACCCCGGCCCGCCCATCTATGAACCGCAGATCGACAAGACCCAGCTCAGCCAGGCGGCGGCGGAGTTCAAGCGCGACTACAAGGGCTTCGACCGCCAGCAGACCAGTGCGGTCGGCACGATCACCGATGTGCTGTTGCGCGACGCCATCTATCTGCTCAACGAAAACGATGAGTTGCAAGACCACGCTGCGATCAAGGCGGCAGGTGAACGGCGCACCAAACAATTGTTCAGCGATGCCCGGGGCACGCCCAGCAAGGACCCGCGCATGGCGCTGGTGGTCGCGTTGTTCGATGACCAGATACACGACTCACGCGCCTGGTTCATGCATGATGCGTTGGGTTCGCGTGAGATATGGGCGGGCTACTTCTTCTATCGCATGACGTATTTCGGCAATGACAACAGCCGGGACCTGTCACCGGTGGTAGTGGCCGGGCGAATACTGGGCGTTGCGATGCTGGCCGGCGCAACGGTGTACGGCATTAAGCGGGGTGGGGCGTTGGGCGGGGTTGGTGGGGTGGTCGCGGGCATCGGTGGCGCCACCATCGGCTATCAAGTGATCGACAAGGCGCGCGGTGTGGCGCTGCCGTTCCTGCCGGAGGCCGCGCAGCTGCTGAAACCGACAGCGCATATCGGCCAGGTGGCGGCTGAGCTGAAGCAGCAGATTGCCCAGGAAGACTATGCGCAACGCATCGACCGCACCGCCGCCTTTCTGCGCGAGACCGGCAGTCTGTTCGAACTCACCGGGGAGGTCGTCTGATGTTGCCTCTGGTACGCATGGGGGACTCGATGAGCCCTTTCGGTGGTGAAGTGCTTGAAGGTCACTACGAGGCATTCGGCCAGCCGGTTGCCTGCGTGGGGGATCAGGCCCGCTGCGATTTGCACGGCCTGACGCACATCGCAGAGGGTACCTCGGTGGCGATCATGGACGGCAGGCTCGTGGCCCTGCACGGGTATGAGTGTGATTGCGGTTGCACCCTGGTCAGCTCGCTTGCGGCTTCGTTCATGGTCGTGGCGCCATGAATCGCGCGCCGCAGTACCCGGATCTTGTCGAACCGCGTGAACCGCATTGGCGCCGTTGGTGGCTGGTTTTGCCGTTGCTCTGGGGGTTGCAGTCGGCGGTTTTGTTGTCGTTATGGCCAGAGGAGCAGCCAAGGGGAGAACTGTGGATGTGGAGTGCAGTCATGCCTTTTTGCTGGGTGTTGGCCCTAGCGCTGCGCGTGTTGGGGTGGCAAATCTGCCTGTTTAACCGCGATGTGTATCGACGCACGGTGGAGGCTGCGGTGCAGCGTTGGTGGGGGCGTCGCCGCTTGGGTTTGCCGGTGGAACACGTGCTGCTCCTGGGGCCCGTGGGCGATGAGCAAATACATTACAACGGCTTGATGGCCGGTGTTCCCGCCCCCAAGCCATCGAAGCCCGACGGCGCTACACAGCGCATGTTGCGCTGCCCGGTGTCGCTGGGTTCGTCCAGTGAGCGTGCGCCAGCATTGGCCCGGCGCCTGGCCAGGATGACGCTTGAACTCCCCGAGTTGAAACAACGCTGGCCGTGGTTGCGCGGGATCGCCTGGATCGGGGATGAGGCCAGTCAAAGTGCGTATCTAACGGCAGTGGCCAAGGGCGACGTGGCGTTGCCCGAAGCGCGCATGCCTTTGGATGACCTGGCCGATCTGGACACGCTCATTGATGCGTTTCACCACGACTGTCGCGATGAGGCGGATTGGTTGCTTTGCGCCGGGGTGGTCTCGGTGCCGAGCGCTGGCGAGCCGGATCTTCCCGGTGAAGCTGGATTTCTCTGGCTGGTGAGCCACCAGGGTCGGCAGTTATTGCACAGGGGCGAGTACTTGTTGAGTGAGCTCGACGAGTCGCCCGCTCAGCTCTGTGTCCAGATCCAGCGCTATGCCGGGTTGGACGCAGCACCGCCCGATTGCCTGGCGCTGGATAAAACCAGCCAGGGCACTTTCCTGAAAGGTGGCTGGCAGTCTGGCGAACATCAATTGTCCGGGTACTGGGGCGTGTTGGCGCAATTGGCGCCTTTCATCGGCATGTCCCTGGCGTTGTTGCAGGCAAAGGAGGCCGGACAACCTTGTGGTTGGCTGAGTCAGGACGGAAACGATCGATTGGCTATTGGAATGGCGGTGCCTCATGGCAATGAATAAGCAAGCGAGCGAAGGCTCTCTGATGAAGGTGGGATTGGGCTATCTGCTGGTCGTGACGGTCGTGGTGGTGTTCGGTTGTCTGCTGTACGACTTGACCCACGAGTACATCGGCTGGCCAAGGCTGCCCCTCAAATCGTTGGCGCTGTGGGGGGGTGGAAGCTGGTTTGCCTTGTGCTGGTTCTGCCCGGTGATATTGCTCGCCTGGGATCGATTGGCGGTGGCTCGGGCGATGCGCGTGACGGGCGCGGCTGTTGATGCGCCGATTTCGCCATTCAGCAAAGAGCCCGTTCCGGACGACGATTCATGGGTCGCTAAGTTAAAGGAACACCTGCACGAAAATCACGGTTTCCTTTGGCGCCGCAAAATCCGCCTGCTGCTGGTCGTCGGCGAACCCGATCAAATCGCCGCCATCGCCCCCAACCTGAAAGATAAAAAATGGCTTGCCGGCCACGACACCGTTCTGCTCTGGGGCGGCAGCACCCAAACCAAATTCGCTGATGGCCGCTTCAGCTCGTGGCAAGGCCTGAGCCGCTGGCGCGGTCTCGACGGCGTGATCTGGGCCTTGAACAAAGAGCAGAGCATGGACGCCAGCGCGATGGACGCCGGTGTGCGTCACCTGCAAGACCTGGCGCGCCAATTGCGCTGGCAGTTGCCGCTGCACCTGTGGCAGGTCTGCGACAGTGGATGGGAACAGAACAAGCGCCAGACCCAGGCCATCGGTTGTTGGCTACCGTCACAGGTGACGCCGCTGGCCTTGGAAAGCGGGCTGGAGAGCCTGGTGCAACCCCTGCGCGACGGTGGTTGGGTGCAGATACGGGGCGCGATGAACCATGATTTCCTGCTGCGTCTGTCCCGCGATTTGCAGGCCGAGGGCATTGCCCGTTGGCGGCAAGCTCTGGCGCCGTTGTTCCGGGTGTTCGACCGTGGCGTGCCGTTGCGCGGGTTGTGGTTCAGCCTGCCGGTGCAGGGTGGTCAAGAAACTAAAGAAAATACGGATAACCTTTGGCACGCCACACCGCCCTGGGATGGCGTGCTCGATGACAAAAGGGTTCGCCCTGAGCGCCTCGGCTGGCCCGCCACCCGCATCGCACAAACCCTGATGCTCTCCCTGACTCTGGCCTGGGGCGCCGGCCTGCTGCTGTCCTTCGTCAGCAACCGCGTACACATTGCCCAGGTGCAAACAACCCTGGCGACCCTGCAACACTCAGCCACCCGCGACGAACAATTCCTCGCCCTCAACGAACTGAGCCGCGAGCTCGGCCGCCTGGAT
>NZ_JASCAE010000061.1:0-34065 GCF_029967975.1 Pseudomonas sp. V98_8 | reverse complement strand
TTGATCTTGAAAAAGCAAAATCAAAAGATCGCAGCCTGCGGCAGCTCCTACAGGGTGGGGCCGGGCATGGGGTGCGACGGTAAATTGCCGGGGCCGGTTATGTTTGACCGAAGGCTTGTGTCATGATGATCCGACCGCAGGTTAGTCGTCCTCTTCCTATATGAATAGATCTTCCGCGTTGCTCCTCGCCCTTGTCTTTCTCAGCGGCTGCCAGGCCTTGGCTCCCGTGTCGACGGATGACCCGTCGCCGGTCGAAGACTCCACCCCGGCCCCTGAAAAGCCCAAGGTCTACAGTTCATTCAGCGAAGACACCGTCTTCAGCCTGCTGAGTGCGGAGCTGGCTGGCCAGCGCAATCGTTTCGACATCGCCCTGGACAACTACGTGACCCAGGCCATCAATACCCAGGATCCGGGCATCTCCGAGCGGGCATTCCGCATTGCCGAGTACCTGGGCGCCGACCAGGCTGCCCTGGACACCGCACTGATCTGGGCCAAAAACGCGCCGGACGACCTTGAGGCCCAGCGAGCCGCCGCCGTGCAGTTGGCGCGCGCCGGGCGCTATGACGACTCCATGGTCTATATGGAGAAAGTGCTGCTGGGCAAGGGCGATACCCATTTCGACTTCCTCGCGCTGTCCGCGGCCGATACCGACCAGGACACGCGCAATGGCCTGATGAAAAGTTTTGACCGTTTGTTGCAGCGCCACCCGAACAACGGCCAGCTGATTTTCGGCAAGGCCTTGCTGCTGCAACAGGACGGCGACACCAAAGGCGCACTGACGCTACTGGAAGACAATCCGCCAGACGACGGCGAAATCGCCCCGATCCTGCTGCGCGCACGCTTGCTGCAATCGCTAGATCGCGGCGACGAAGCCTTGCCCCTGCTGCAAAAAAGCATCAAGAAGTATCCGGATGACAAGCGCCTGCGCCTGACTTACGCGCGCATGCTGGTTGAACAGAACCGCATGGATGATGCCAAGGCCGAGTTCTCAAGCCTGGTGCAGCAATACCCCGAAGACGACGATCTGCGTTATTCACTGGCGCTCGTCTGCCTGGAGGCCAAGGCCTGGGACGAGGCCAAGGGCTATCTGGAAGACCTGATCGCCCGTGACAGCCATGTCGACTCGGCGCACCTGAACCTTGGGCGCATTGCTGAAGAACGTAACGATCCTCAAGGCGCGCTGATCGAGTACGGCCAGGTCGGCCCGGGTAACGACTATTTGCCTGCACAACTGCGTCAGGCCGACATTCTGATGAATAACGGCAAGACTGCCGAAGCCCAGCGCAAGCTGGCGGCAGAGCGCGATGAGCAACCGGACTATGCGATCCAGTTGTACCTGATCGAAGCCGAAACCCTGTCCGCCAACAAACAGGGGGACAAAGCCTGGAAAGTCCTGGAACAAGCCCTGCAAAAATACCCGGACGACCTGAATCTGCTCTATACCCGCGCCATGCAGGCGGAAAAACGCAATGACCTGGCACAAATGGAAAAAGACCTGCGCCTGATCATCAAGCGCGATCCAGACAATGCCATGGCATTGAACGCCCTCGGCTATACCCTGTCTGACCGCACGACGCGGTACGCCGAAGCCAAGGCGCTGATCGAGCAAGCGCACCGGATCACTCCGGAAGACCCGGCGGTTCTCGACAGCCTTGGCTGGGTGAACTACCGCATGGGCAATCTCGACGAAGCCGAGCGCCTGCTGCGCCAGGCCCTGGAGCGCTTCCCCGACCAGGAAGTCGCCGCCCACCTCGGCGAAGTCCTGTGGGCCAACGGCAAGCAACGCGAAGCTCGGCAAATCTGGGGCAAATTCCTCAAGGATCAGCCCGACAGCCCTACCCTGCGCAGCACCATCAAGCGCCTGACCGGATCAGAGACTCTTTAAGATTATGTTTTTGCGCCACTTCATCGTTTTCAGCTTCATCGCCCTGCTCGCCGGCTGTGCGGGTTTCACTGCCCGCGAATCCGTCGAGGGCCACGGCAACCCGGCGCAATGGCGCGAGCACAAACTGCAACTTGCGAGTCTTGATGGCTGGCAGATCGACGGCAAGATCGGCATCCGCGCGCCCAAAGATTCCGGCAGCGGCACGCTGTTCTGGCTGCAACGCCAGGAATACTACGACATTCGCCTCTCGGGCCCATTGGGTCGCGGTGCAGCGCGCCTGACCGGGCGTCCGGGCAAGGTGTCCCTGGAGGTCGCCAACCAGGGACGCTACGAAGCGCCGTCCCCGGATGCCCTGCTTGAAGAACAGCTGGGCTGGAAACTGCCGGTTTCCAACCTGGCCTGGTGGGTCCGCGGGCTCCCGGCACCGGACAGCAAAAGCCGCTTGACGCTCGATGGCGACAGCCGTCTGGCCAGCCTCGAACAGGACGGCTGGCAGGTCGAGTACACGGCCTATACCGAGCAGAATGGTTACTGGTTGCCCGAGCGGATCAAACTGCACGGCACCGACCTGGATGTCACACTGGTGATCAAGGCCTGGCAACCGCGCAAATTGGGGCAATGACATGCCAGCCAATCGCCTGACCCTGCCGTCCCCGGCCAAACTCAATTTGATGCTGCACATTCTGGGTCGCCGTGAAGACGGCTACCACGAGCTGCAGACGCTCTTTCAATTTCTCGACTACGGCGACGAAATCACCTTTGCCGTGCGCGATGACGGTGTCATTTGCCTGCACACCGAGTTCGAAGGCGTCCCCCACGACAGTAACTTGATCGTCAAGGCCGCGAAAAAACTTCAGGCGCAATCCGGCTGCTCGCTCGGTATTGATATCTGGATCGATAAAGTCCTGCCCATGGGCGGCGGCATCGGCGGCGGCAGTTCGAATGCCGCCACCACCCTGCTCGGCCTCAATCACCTCTGGCAACTGGGTTGGGACGAGGATCGGCTGGCCGCGCTGGGCTTGACGCTGGGCGCCGATGTCCCGGTTTTCGTGCGCGGCCATGCGGCTTTCGCCGAGGGCGTGGGCGAGAAACTGACCCCTGTCGACCCGGAAGAACCCTGGTATCTCGTGCTGGTGCCGCAAGTCTCTGTAAGTACGGCAGAAATTTTTTCAGATCCGTTGTTGACACGTAACACTCCTCCCATTAAAGTGCGCCCCGTTCCCAAGGGAAACAGTCGAAATGACTGCTTGCCGGTGGTAGCAAGGCGTTATCCAGAGGTACGTAACGCATTGAATTTGTTAGGTAATTTTACCGAAGCAAAACTCACCGGAACTGGAAGTTGTGTGTTTGGGGGCTTCCCAAGCAAAGCTGAAGCTGATAAAGTCTCGGCCCTTCTTACAGAGACCCTTACAGGGTTTGTAGCAAAAGGAAGCAACATCTCGATGTTGCATCGCAAGCTGCAAAGTCTGCTCTAAAGGAACCGATTACTGGGTAATCGTTGCAACAGATACAGGGGCGTCGCCAAGCGGTAAGGCAGCAGGTTTTGATCCTGCCATGCGTTGGTTCGAATCCAGCCGCCCCTGCCATTTTCTATACTCATCCAGGTTACCCTCAGCCTCTAGGTACTGCGCGTGTCCAAGATGATGGTCTTTACGGGGAATGCTAACCCCGATCTGGCTCGGCGTGTCGTACGTCAGCTGCATATCCCTCTCGGTGACATCTCTGTCGGTAAATTCTCCGACGGCGAAATTACAGCCGAGATCAATGAAAACGTCCGCGGTAAAGACGTCTTCATTATTCAGCCGACTTGCGCTCCGACCAACGATAACCTGATGGAACTGGTAGTGATGGCTGATGCCTTCCGCCGCTCCTCGGCTACTCGTATCACTGCTGTTATTCCTTACTTTGGTTATGCCCGTCAGGATCGCCGTCCGCGTTCCGCACGTGTGGCTATCAGCGCGAAAGTCGTGGCTGACATGCTTACCGTAGTCGGCATCGACCGTGTTCTCACGGTTGATCTGCATGCTGACCAAATCCAGGGTTTCTTCGATATTCCGGTAGATAACATCTACGGCTCCCCGGTTCTGGTGGATGACATTGAAGATCAGCGCTTCGAAAACCTGATGATCGTGTCCCCGGACATTGGTGGCGTCGTGCGTGCACGTGCCGTTGCCAAGTCGCTGGGCGTGGATCTCGGGATCATCGACAAACGCCGTGAGAAAGCCAATCACTCTGAAGTGATGCATATCATCGGTGATGTCGAAGGGCGTACCTGTATTCTGGTCGATGACATGGTCGATACCGCCGGCACCCTGTGCCACGCGGCCAAGGCCTTGAAAGAGCATGGCGCTGCCAAGGTTTTCGCCTACTGCACACACCCTGTGTTGTCCGGTCGGGCGATCGAAAACATCGAAAATTCCGTGCTGGACGAGCTGGTGGTGACTAATACCATCCCGCTGTCCGCTGCAGCACAAGCCTGTGCGCGTATCCGCCAACTGGATATCGCACCGGTAGTTGCCGAGGCGGTCCGCCGCATCAGCAATGAAGAATCGATCAGCGCGATGTTCCGCTAAGGGCCCTGCCCTTCTCGAAATGTCTCGTTGACGAAAAGCGCCCCGCCCCGGCATTCCTGTCGGGGCGGGGCTTTTTTGCCCATATCGCCTTTAGCGCTGGTCGCAAACGCTGGGGCGAGTGTGGTTATTTTGGAGATACAACATGAACGATTTTACTCTGAATGCTGAAGTGCGTTCCGACCTGGGGAAAGGTGCGAGCCGCCGCCTGCGTCGTCTCGCAAGCCTGGTTCCAGCTGTAGTTTACGGTGGCGACAAAGCCCCTGAATCCATCAGCATGCTGGCCAAAGAAGTTGCCAAACTGCTCGAAAACGAAGCGGCTTACAGCCACATCATCGAGCTGAACGTTGGTGGCACCAAGCAAAACGTCGTAATCAAGGCTCTGCAACGTCACCCGGCCAAAGGCCACGTGATGCACGCTGACTTCGTACGCGTAGTTGCCGGCCAGAAGCTGACCGCTATCGTTCCAGTGCACTTCATCAACGAAGAAGCACCGACCAAGAAAGGCGGCGAAATCTCGCACGTTGTTGCCGAGATCGAAGTTTCCTGCCTGCCGAAAGATCTGCCTGAGTTCATCGAAGTCGACCTGGCTGACGCTGAAATCGGTTCGATCATTCACCTGTCCGACCTCAAAGCCCCTAAAGGCGTTGAGTTTGTTGCTCTGGCACACGGCGATGACAAGGCTGTTGCCAACGTCCACGCTCCACGTGTTGCTCCAGAAGCTGCAGAAGGCGCTGCAGAGTAATTTACTCTGCACTGCCGGAGTGACCGGAAACATCGCGGACTAGAGCGTAGCGAGAAAGCGGGCGAGAACGCGGAGTTTACATCATGGTAAATGAGCATTTTTCGTCCACTTTCGCCGCACTCCCTGATTGCGGCGATGTTATCCACCACTCCAATGAAGGGCCCCTATCGTGACTGCCATTAAACTGATCGTTGGCTTGGGAAATCCAGGCGCTGAATACGAACAGACCCGGCATAACGCAGGGGCCCTTTTTGTTGAGCGCATCGCGAACGCACAAGGTGTGAACCTTGTGGCGGACCGCAAATATTTCGGCCTGACCGGGCGCTTTTCGCATCAGGGTCAGGATGTTCGTCTGCTGATTCCCACCACGTACATGAACCGTAGCGGCCAGGCCGTGGCGGCCCTTGCAGGTTTCTTCCGCATCAAGCCTGAAGAAATCCTCGTGGCACACGACGAACTCGATCTGCCTCCGGGCGTTGCCAAACTCAAAGTGGGCGGCGGCCATGGCGGTCATAACGGTTTGCGCGACATCATTGCGCAACTGGGCAATCAGAACACTTTCCACCGCCTGCGGCTTGGCATCGGTCACCCGGGCGTCGCCAGCATGGTTTCAAATTTCGTCCTGGGTCGTGCGCCACGCGCCGAACAGGAAAAACTCGATGCCAGCATCGACTTTGCCCTCGGCGTGCTGCCGGATATCCTCGCCGGTGAATGGAACCGCGCGATGAAAAACCTGCACAGCCAGAAGGCCTGACTTTTACCCGAGGGGAAACACCATGGGATTCAATTGCGGCATCGTCGGCCTGCCTAACGTCGGCAAGTCCACCCTGTTCAACGCCCTGACCAAATCCGGGATCGCGGCCGAGAACTTCCCCTTCTGCACCATCGAGCCCAACAGCGGTATCGTGCCGATGCCGGATCCGCGCCTGCAGGCGCTGGCGGAAATCGTCAATCCGAAGCGCATCCTGCCGACCACCATGGAATTCGTCGACATCGCGGGCCTGGTGGCCGGCGCGTCGAAAGGTGAAGGCCTGGGCAACAAGTTTTTGGCCAACATCCGTGAAACCGATGCCATCGCCCACGTGGTCCGCTGCTTCGAAGACGAGAACGTGATTCACGTTTCCAACAGCGTCGATCCGAAACGCGACATCGAAATCATCGACCTGGAATTGATCTTCGCCGACCTCGACAGCTGCGAGAAGCAACTGCAGAAAGTCGCGCGCAACGCCAAGGGCGGCGACAAGGACGCAGTGGTCCAGAAAGGCCTGCTGGAGCAACTGATCGCTCACTTCACCGAAGGCAAGCCTGCGCGCAGCCTGATGAAGAACATGGGCGCCGACGAAAAAGCGGTGATCAAGGGCTTCCACCTGCTGACCACCAAGCCGGTCATGTACATCGCCAACGTCGCTGAAGACGGTTTCGAGAACAACCCGCACTTGGACGTGGTCAAGGCCATCGCCGAAGAAGAAGGCGCCATGGTTGTTCCGGTGTGCAACAAGATCGAAGCGGAAATCGCCGAGCTCGATGACGGCGAAGAAAAAGACATGTTCCTCGAAGCCCTGGGCCTCGAAGAACCTGGCCTGAACCGCGTGATCCGCGCCGGCTACGAAATGCTGCACCTGCAGACTTACTTCACCGCCGGTGTCGAAGAAGTTCGCGCCTGGACCGTGCGCGTCGGTGCCACCGCACCACAAGCTGCAGGCGTGATCCACACCGACTTCGAAAAGGGCTTCATCCGCGCCGAAGTGATCGCCTACAACGACTTCATCCAGTACAAGGGTGAAGCCGGCACCAAGGAAGCCGGCAAATGGCGCCTGGAAGGCAAGGACTACATCGTCAAGGACGGCGACGTGATGCACTTCCGCTTCAACGTCTGACGCTCGCAGCCATTAACAAAAAAAGCACCCTGGGGTGCTTTTTTTGTGGGCGCCTTAAACGGGTTAACCCGTCACCTTTGCGCGCGCCGCGTGCAGTTTCTTGTAGCTCTCGATCAGTCGCAGATGCCTATCGAGGCCCTCCAGCTTCATGCTGGTAGGCGTCAAGCCGAAGAAGCGCACGCTGCCGTTCACGGAGCCGATCGCGGCATCCATGCGCTCATTGCCGAACATCCGACGGAAGTTGGCCTCGTAGTCGGCCAGCTCCAGGTCCTCGTCCAGTTCCATCTCCAGCACCACGTTCACGGCCTGGTAGAACAAGCCGCGCTCGACCGTGTTGTCGTTGTACTGGAGGAACATTTCCACCAGCTCCTTGGCCTCTTCAAATTTCTGCAAGACGAGATTGAGCAACAACTTCAACTCCAGGATCGTCAACTGACCCCAAACGGTATTGTCGTCGAATTCGATGCCGATCAAGGTGGTGATGTCGGTGTAGTCATCCAGCTCGCTGTCTTCCAGACGCTTGAGCAGTGCCTTCAAGCCGGCCTTGTCCAGGCTGTGCAGATTGAGGATGTCCTCGCGGAAAAACAGCGCCTTGTTGGTGTTATCCCAGATCAGATCGTCAACCGGATAAATTTCCGAGTAGTCCGGCACCAGGATGCGGCAGGCCGTCGCGCCGATGTGCTCATACACCGCCATGTACACTTCTTTGCCCATGCCTTCGAGAATGCCGAACAAGGTCGCGGCTTCCTCGGCATTGGAGTTTTCACCCTGGCCCGAGAAGTCCCACTCCACGAATTCGTAATCGGACTGGGCACTGAAGAAGCGCCACGACACCACGCCGCTCGAATCGATAAAGTGCTCGACGAAGTTGTTCGGCTCGGTCACCGCATGACCTTCAAAGGTCGGCAGAGGTAAGTCATTGAGGCCTTCGAAGCTGCGGCCCTGCAACAACTCCGTCAGGCTGCGCTCCAGCGCCACTTCCAGGCTCGGGTGTGCGCCGAACGAGGCGAATACACCACCGGTACGCGGGTTCATCAAGGTGACGCACATCACCGGGAACTCACCCCCCAGGGACGCATCCTTCACCAACACAGGGAACCCCTGCTCTTCCAGCGCCTGGATACCGGCCAGTATCGCGGGGTACTTCGCCAGCACATCGGCCGGCACATCCGGCAGGGCGAATTCACCTTCGATGATTTCGCGCTTGACCGCGCGCTCGAAGATTTCCGACAAGCACTGCACCTGCGCTTCGGCCAGCGTATTACCGGCGCTCATGCCATTGCTCAGGTACAGGTTTTCGATCAGGTTGGAGGGGAAATACACCACCTCGCCGTCTGACTGGCGTACATACGGCAGCGAACAGATGCCGCGCTCTTCGTTGCCCGAATTGGTGTCGATCAGGTGCGAGCCACGCAACTCGCCATCGCGGTTGTAAACCCGCAGGCAGTACGCGTCGAGAATCTCCGGCGGCAGTTCATCTTTAGGGCCAGGCTGGAACCAGCGTTCGTTCGGGTAGTGTACAAACGCCGCATTGGCGATGTCCTCTCCCCAGAACTGATCGTTGTAGAAGAAGTTACAGTTCAACCGCTCGATGAACTCGCCCAAGGCCGACGCCAACGCGCCCTCTTTGGTCGCGCCCTTGCCATTGGTAAAGCACATAGGCGAGTGCGCATCGCGGATATGCAGCGACCATACATTGGGCACGATATTGCGCCACGAAGCGATTTCGATCTTCATGCCCAGGTCGGCCAGAATGCCGGACATGTTGGCGATGGTCTGTTCCAGCGGCAGGTCCTTGCCCACGATGTAGGTGCCCGCCCCTGAACCTGAAATGGCAGCAGGCATCAGCAACGCCTGGGCATCGGCATCCAGGTTCTCCACCTCTTCAATCACGAACTCAGGCCCGGCCTGCACCACCTTTTTCACGGTGCAGCGGTCGATGGAGCGCAAGATGCCCTGACGGTCTTTGTCGGAGATATCTGCCGGCAACTCGACCTGAATCTTGAAAATCTGGTTGTAGCGGTTTTCCGGGTCGACGATGTTGTTCTGCGACAGTCGGATGTTTTCGGTAGGGATATTGCGAGTGTCGCAGTACAACTTCACAAAGTAAGCCGCACACAACGCCGACGAAGCCAGGAAGTAGTCGAACGGACCCGGTGCCGAGCCATCGCCCTTATAGCGGATAGGCTGGTCGGCCACCACGGTGAAGTCATCGAACTTGGCTTCAAGTCGAAGGTTGTCGAGAAAATTGACCTTGATTTCCATGCGGGATACCACAATAGCGAGCAAACGAATGGCCGCCATTATCCGGCTTTTCAGCCGGAAGTCTTGTGCAAGCTCGCGCTAACGGCTTAGTGGCAGGTGATCAGGCCTTTTTGGTGCGTGGCAGGAAAATCGCCAATACGCCCAACAACGGCAGGAACGAACACAGGAAGTACACGTATTCGATGCCGTGTATGTCCGCCAGGTGGCCCAGCAGTGCCGCGCCAATCCCACCGAAGCCAAACATCAGGCCGAAAAACACCCCGGCAATCATCCCGACATTGCCTGGCACCAGTTCCTGGGCGTACACCACGATGGCCGAGAAGGCTGAGGCGAGGATGAAGCCGATGACCACACTCAGGACAGTGGTCCAGAACAGGTCCACATGCGGCAGCAGCAATGTGAACGGCGCAACGCCCAGGATCGAGAACCAGATCACGGCCTTGCGCCCGATTTTGTCGCCGATGGGCCCGCCGAAGAAGGTCCCCGCGGCCACCGCACCGAGAAACAGGAACAGGTGCAGCTGCGAACTGGCCACCGACAGGTCGAACTTCTCTATCAGGTAGAAGGTGAAATAACTGGTGAGGCTGGACATGTAGAAGTACTTGGAGAACACCAGCAGCCCGAGCACCACCAGCGCGCTGGTCACCCGCCCCCTGGACAGGCCGTGGGTCGCTGCCTGGCCCTGCTTGAGCTTGAACAGGTTCAAGTGGTTGGCGTACCAGCGACTGATCCGGTACAGCACGAACAGTGCAAACACCGCGAACAAGCCGAACCAGGCCACATTCCCTTGGCCGTAAGGGATGATGATCGCCGCCGCCAGCAACGGACCGAACGCCGAGCCCGCGTTGCCCCCGACCTGGAAGGTCGATTGTGCCAGGCCAAACCGCCCCCCCGAGGCCAGCCGCGCCACGCGAGAAGCTTCCGGGTGAAAGGTCGAGGAGCCAATGCCGATCAAGCCCGCCGCCAGCAGAATCAGCGGGAAGCTGCCGACCACCGACATCATCACGATGCCGATCAAGGTGCAGACCGTACCGGCCGGCAATAGCCAGGGCTTTGGATGGCGGTCAGTGTGGTAGCCGACCCAGGGTTGCAGCAGCGAAGCGGTCAGCTGGAAAGTCAGGGTGATCAGGCCGACCTGGGTGAACGTCAGGCCATAGTTGGCCTTGAGCATCGGGTAGATCGACGGCAGCACCGATTGGATCAGGTCGTTGATCAGGTGCGCCAGCGCCACCGCGCCGATGATGCGCATGACCAGGGGGCTGCTTTGTGAAGGCGCGGACGCCGCCGCAGTGGCGGGCTGAACGTTGCTGATAGCCATGAAATTTCCGAAAAACAGAGGGGTGCACACGGGCAGGTGCACCAATGTGCCATTTTTCGTTGCGCCAGCGCCATCCCCTTAGCCTGCTAACGACCTCGCTATTCGGCAGATTTCCACTCGATCCACGCCCTCCTACGGCCCGTTTTTTCGGCTCAGGAAGATAAGCGGTTGAAAGTGTAGAGAAATATTTTAAATATACGCTTGACGCATCTGCATTACCGGTGAATAATGCGCGCCATCTTGGCTACATAGCTCAGTTGGTTAGAGCATAGCATTCATAATGCTGGGGTCCGGGGTTCAAGTCCCTGTGTAGCCACCAAGTGCTAAAAACGGCTTACCGAAAGGTAAGCCGTTTTTTTATGCCTCAAGAAAATGGCTGCTCCCTTGTAGGAGCGAGCATGCTCGCTCCTACACCACCATCATCAGCAACGAATCGCCGGTAGCGCCGACAACGCCCGCTCCCAGATCTGCCAGGTACGCAGCCAGACCATGGCCTGCCAATCGCTATCGGCCGGATAGAACTGTTCAAGCAGATTCAACTTGATCTCTCGCCCCACCGCATCGTGGACATTACCGTGCAGATGCAACCAGTGGTCATCGCGCAGATGTCGATGGACGTCCGGACCCGGATAAGTCCCGCATTCGATCACGAACGGCATCAACCGCACCTGCGGCAGCGCATTGAGCAACGCCTGCGAGGTGTAGCCGGTCGCAGTGGCTGCAACACCGGTTTCGCTCAGGGTGTCGGCGCCGGTGTGCAACGTGTAGAGCCACGGACCGTAAATTGCCTGGGCATCGGCCAGCGCCGGATAAGCCGCTTCGGTGATCGTCAACAACATCGGATGCCCATACTCCCCGGCCCCGGTGTGCAAGTCGAAACACAGGGCGACGTCGGCATGGGCCACGTGCTTTTGCATGATCTGCCGCAATGTACGGTTCGACCAACTGGGGGCCACCCCGCCGTAGAACAATCCGTCCGGGTGCGCATGCTGGCCACCTTCGACAATCGACATGACCGCGGGCCATCCGTGCAGGCGGATTTGCTCATCCAGCAAGGCATCGGCCCGATCTCGCTCTGGCCCACGCCACTGCGTGCAGGCATAAATTTCATGCAGCGCGTCATAAGCCTGGTTGTCCGGCAGCGCACGATCGAAGTCCAGGTGATTGCGGTTCAGGTCGATGTTGTCTTCATTGACCCGACGCAGCCACGCCATGCCCCAGGGATTGATCGCATGAATCATCACCACGGCGACATCCGTCGGCAATGAGCGCTTACCGAGTTCCTGCAGCCACTTGATCTGGCAACCCGAGCCATAGAAGCCCTCGACCCCGTGAGTACCACTCAGCGCGATCAGCAGGCGTTTGGCGCCAGGATCGCCGAGCACCGCCACATCGGTGCCCAAGGCCTCGCCGGATGGCCCCTTGAGAGGATGGGGATACTCGCTCAGCGTCGCACCGGCCGCGGTTGCCGCCGCCAGGAATTGTTCGCGCTGGGAACGGTAGCTGGGCTGGGATGGGAACTCGCTCTGCATGGCTGCCTCTTGTGGGTCTTGTGGGGTGATCGCTGGCAATGACCCTACAGAAAATCCGTCGATTGATGAAGAGCGTCCACGGGACCTGGTTTGCGTCACTGCGAAGTCACCGATACAGTCCCCGGTATATTTATCCCACGGACGGAGTGCCCCCATGTTCCCAGCCTCCCATTCGAGTCGCGCGCGCCTGCCAGCCCTCGCGCTGATGATCACCGCGCTGACCCTTGGCGCCTGCCACAACGCGTCCGCCCCGACGCTGCCCACGGCACCGGAAAGCGCATCCGGTTATCGCACCGACCTGCAGACCCGACACGCTTCACGCCACATGGCCGCAGCCGCCAATCCATTGGCTGCCGAAGCCGGACGCGAGATGCTGCGTCGCGGTGGCTCGGCCATCGATGCCGCCATTGCCATGCAGGCGGTTTTGACGCTGGTCGAACCGCAGTCCTCGGGCATCGGTGGTGGCGCGTTGATCGTGCTCTGGGATGGTCAATCCGTACGCACTTACGACGGGCGCGAAACCGCCCCGGCCGGCGCCACCGAGAAGCTGTTCCTGCAGGCCGACGGCCAACCGATGCCCTTCACCCAGGCACAGATCGGCGGGCGCTCCGTGGGTACGCCCGGGGTGTTGCGAGCGCTTGAGCTGGCCCATCGCAAACACGGTCGCCTGCCATGGGCGCAGTTGTTCGAACCTGCCATTCATCTGGCGGAACACGGCTTTGTCATCTCGCCTCGCCTGCATCGGTTGATTGCCGCGGATTCGTCCATCAGGGACTCTGCAGAGATGACGGCCTATTTCCTGAATGCCGATGGCAGCCCGAAAGCCAGCGGCACCCTGTTGAAGAACCCGCCCTTGGCGGCTGCGTTGCAACGCATCGCCAAGGAAGGGCCGGATGCCTTATACAGAGGGCCCATTGCGCAAGAGATCGTGACCAAGGTCCAGAGTCACGCCAACCCGGGCAGTCTGTCGCTGGGCGACCTGGCCAACTACAGCGCCAAGGAACGCGCGCCCTTGTGCACCGACTACAAGCGCTGGCAGGTCTGTGGCATGCCGCCCCCCTCGTCGGGCGGGATCGCCATGGCGCAGATCCTCGGCACGCTGCAAGCCCTGGAGACACGCGACAAACGCTGGGCCCTGGCGCCGATGCAACCGCTCAAAACCCGCACCGCCGCCGGTTTCGAACCGACCGCCGAGGCCGTGCACCTGATCAGCGAAGCCGAGCGCCTGGCTTATGCCGATCGCGCGCAATACGTGGCCGACTCCGACTTTGTGCCAGTGCCCGTCAAGGGTTTGATTGATCCGGCTTACCTGGCCAGCCGGGCGGCGCTGGTCGGCGAGCACAGCATGGGCACGGCCAAACCCGGCACGCCGCCGGGCATCCAGGTCGCCTACGCGCCAGACCGCTCGCCCCTGCGCATCTCCACCTCGCAAGTGGTGGCGGTCGATGACCAGGGCGGCGCGGTGTCGATGACCACCACCATCGAATCCGCTTTCGGCTCGCATGTGATGGTCCAGGGCTTCCTGCTCAACAACGAGATGACCGACTTCTCGTTCATTCCCGAGGAGAACGGCCAGAAAGTCGCCAACCGCGTCGAGCCCGGCAAGCGTCCGCGCTCGTCCATGGCCCCTACGCTGATCTTCGATCGCCAGAGCGGCGAATTCGTCGCCAGCCTCGGCTCACCCGGCGGCTCGCAAATCATCGAATACGTGGCCAAAACCACCGTCGGCCTGCTCGATTGGCAGCTCGATGCGCAAGCGGCTATCAACCTGCCCAACTTCGGCAGCCGAAATGGCCCGACCGAACTGGAGAACGGTCAATTTAGCGCGACGTTAATCCAGGCCCTCAAGGACAAGGGCCACAGCGTCAACGAAATCGACATGACCAGCGGCACCCAGGCGATTGTCCGGGTCAAGGATGCACAGGGGCAGGCGTCGCTGGTCGGTGGGGCCGATCCTCGGCGGGAGGGGGAAGCGTTGGGGGATTGAGTCGTACAAAGGCGTGGGAAAGGGCCTACCGGAAGGTAGGCTCTTAGTTATTGATTGCAGCTCCTGATCGCCTCCAAACCCAGCCCCTTCCTACCCGCAAAAGTTGGCTATGCCAGTAGAGTTCACTACGGGCGAAATCAAAATAGCCCGTCACTTGCAGGTCGCTCACACCGATGTCGGAAGCGTCCGGGCATCAATATCAGATCATTCCGTACGTCGACAACACTTCCCCCAGACTTGCGCAAGTCCCACCACGGGACTAGATCATGCCATGAGAATCATCGCCATCAGTCAACTAAAGAGGTTCTGGAAGAAATACCCCGACTCGGAGCAATCCTTCCTGGCCTGGATTGATGAGGCTAGGAACTCGGACTGGAAAACGCCCGCGGACATAAAGACACACTTTGTCACCGCCAGCATTCTCAGGAGCCGTCGGGTCGTGTTTAACATCAAGGGCAACGAGTTTCGACTGGTCGTTGCGGTGACTTATCGCTTCGGTGCCGTGTACATAAATTTTGTTGGCACTCACAAACAATACGACGCAATCGACGCTGACACCGTCGAGATGGAGTAACTCATGAACATTCGTCCAATTCGCACCGACGAGGATTACCGTGAAGCCCTCAAAAAGGTGTCAGCGCTGTTCGACAACGAGCCAGAGCCCGGCACCCCTGAAGGCGACTACTTCGAGATAATGATCACGCTTATCGAAGCTTATGAAGCGAAACAGTTTCCAGTAAACCTGCCCAACCCGATCGACGCGATAAAATTTCGAATGGAGCAATCCGGCCTATCGGCTTCTGATCTTGCACCAGCCATTGGTCGAACAAATCGAGTCTACGAAGTACTCAATGGTAAACGCGCACTAACGCTGCCTATGATTTGGAAACTTCACGAACTCTTTGGCATACCAGCTCAGAGCCTGATCAAGCCGACGAAACAGGCTTGATCAGATGGCCGCCAATGTTAGAAATCAAACCGACATACTCGCTTAACGACTGATTTTCAGCGCCCGTCGAGCCTGGTGTTTTTCCAGTGCCAATTCGATCAGCCGCGTGACCAGTTCACTGTAGGTCATCCCCGCGGCCTGCCACAGTTTCGGGTACATGCTGATGCGGGTGAACCCCGGCAGCGAATTGATCTCGTTGATCAGGACTTCGCCACTGTCAGTCAAAAATACATCGACCCGCGCCAGCCCGGAGCAGCCCAACACCTGAAACGCCTCGACCGCCATCGCGCGAATGCGTTCGCTGGACTCGACGCTGATATTGGCTGGCACCACCACTTCAGCAGCTTTGTCGTCGATGTACTTGCTGTCGTAGGAATAGAAGCCACTGTGCACCACGATCTCGCCACAGCCGCTGGCGATGGCGTCTTCGTTGCCCAGTACCGCGCATTCGATCTCTCGGCCCTTGACCGCCGACTCGATCAGCACTTTTTCATCGAAGCTCAAAGCCAGCTCGACCGCCGCCGCATATTCGGCTTCGTCGCTCACCTTGCTCACGCCGACGGAAGAACCCTGGTTGGCCGGTTTGACGAACAGCGGCAGGCCGAGCTTGCCACTGACTTCGGCAAAGCCTGTGCGCGCGGCGCTGGCGCGGGTCAGGGTAACGAACGGCGTGACGGCCAGGCCGGCATCACGCAACAGGCGCTTGCTGATGTCCTTGTCCATGCAGACCGCCGAACCCAGCACATCGGAACCGACAAACGGCAAGTCGGCCATGCGCAGCAAACCCTGCAGGCAACCGTCTTCGCCAAGCGTGCCGTGGACGATCGGGAAGATCACGTCGACATGCCCCAACAGATCGGCACCGGCGGTTTCCACCAATTGTTGGTGGGCCTTGCCCGGAACCACGGCCAATTCTCGATTGGATTGATTGAGTGCGATCAGGGCCGGGTTTTCCTGGTTCAGCAGGAAGTTCGAGGGGTCGTTGAGGTGCCAGTGGCCTTGCTTGTCGATGCCGATCAGCACCGGCTCGAAGCGCGAGCGATCCAGTGCATCGACAATGTTTTTCGCCGACTGCAGCGAGACCTCGTGCTCGGTCGAGCGGCCCCCGAAAATAACGCCCACACGCAGTTTACTCATTGCCTGACCTCATTGTGGATGGCTTGCAACCTGGGTAGCCGCCACGTTACGACTGCCAGGTCTTGCCGTCCAGCGGCTCGCTGGAGGTCAACTCGCCAACTGATTGGCAAACTGCCCCACTGCATTGACCACTTTCTGCGCCCCGTCCTGGATCTCGACGATCACCGTGCCCGCTTCCGCCGCCAGCGCCAGGCCCTGTTCCGCCTGGAGCTTGCCGTCGGCCATCAGGGCCACGGCGTTGCGCGCCATGTCCTGGTTTTGCCGCACCACGAGGACAATCTCGTCAGTGGCCTGGCTGGTGCGAGAAGCCAGTTGCCGAACCTCGTCCGCCACCACGGCAAAACCTCGTCCCTGCTCACCGGCACGGGCCGCTTCGATGGCCGCGTTGAGCGCCAGCAGGTTGGTTTGTTCGGCAATACCGCTGATGGTCTTGACGATGGTGCCAATTACCAGTGATTGCTCATTCAAGGCTTCGATGCCATCGACTGCGGTTTGCATGTGCCTGGCCAGGTCACGCATCACATCCACCGCCTGCGTCACCACGGTATTGCCGCGCTGGGCGCTTTGGTCGGTTTGCTGCGAGGTGCCGTAGGCAATGTTGGCCGCTTCGGCCACCGCTTGCTCCTGGTTGACCTGATCGGTGATCACCGTGGCGAATTTCACCACCTTGTAGAGTTTGTTGTTGGCATCGGTCACCGGGTTGTAGGAGGCCTCCAGCCAGACTGTACGGCCGTGACTGTCGACGCGTTTGAAACGTTCGGCCACGAACTCTCCGGCGTTCAGACGGCGCCAGAACGCTTGGTATTCGGCGCTGTTGTAGTCCTCGGGAAAGCAAAAAGTACGGTGATGTTTGCCCTTGATCTGCGCCAGGCTGTAACCCATGCCACTGAGAAAGCGCTCGTTGGCGGTCAGCACATTGCCATTGAGGTCGAACTCGATCACCGCTGTCGAGCGCACCAACGCACCGATCAGGTTTTCATGCTCACGGGAGGCCTCGATGGTGCGGGTCAGGTCGCTGGAGAAAATCGAAAAATGCTTGATCCGCCCGTCTGCCGTGCGCACGGGCTGCACGATTGAACGCAACCAGGCTTCCTGGCCCGTGCCACGTAACAGACGCACGGCACCGGCAAAGTGCTCGCCACGGCTCAGTGCGGTCTTGAAACGCAGCTGGAATTCGTCGTTCTTCACATGATCCGGAACCATCTCTTCGATGTGCCGGCCGATCAACTCGTTGCTCTTGTAGTGCATCTCGCCGAGGAAGTTCTGATTGACTGACTGCACCCGCCCATCAATGTCGAGATTCAGCACGAGCATCTCGCTTTCCAGGCTTTCCTTGACTTGCTGCAGGCTGGAGAGTTCTTCGCGAAGAGCCGACAGCTCCTGCTTCAAGCGTTTATTGAACATGGGGGACGCACCGATGGGCTGGGATAGGAAGCGACTTACAGCCTAGCCATCGGCATTGCGGGCGTTTTCTGAAGAGGGCTTGAGGATTGTCCTACAAATATAATGACACCGCGCCAATTTTCCCTGTCTTTCACGCCGTGCCAGGGGTCGGGCAACTGGCGATTCTCGGCATCCGCGTGCCGAAATACGCCGCGCTGCCCACGCCCACCGCCCCCATCACCGCGCAAAAAATCACGCAGATCCAGGGGCTCCATGGCATCAGGCCGATCAACAGCAAGGGCGTGATGCTCGCCCAGGCGGCGTAGGCGATGTTGTAGGTGAAGGAAATACCCGAGACGCGAATCCGCGCCGGGAACAGGTTAACCATCACCGATGGCACCGCGCCCACTACTCCGCAACTCAGTCCAGCCACCGCGTAGGCCAGGCCGACCCAGTTACCACCGCTGATCAGGCAGGTGTAGAGCACGCCGATGCCCAGTGGCAGCAGCAGGCTATAAAGCATGACGGTGCGCCATGCGCCGATGCGATCGACCAGCAGACCGGCGAGCACGCAGCCAATGTTCAGGAACACGATGCCCAATGCGCTCAGGGCGAAGGTGTGACCGGCGGTCATGCCGAAGGTTTTCTGCATCATGGTCGGGGTGATGACCACGAACACCACCACCGCCGATGTCAGCACGCAGGTGAGAATCATCGCTGGCAGCAGGGCCAGGCGATGTTCACGCAGGACTGCCCGCAACGGCAACTCGATGACTGCCTCGCGCCGGGCTTGCATGGCCATGAACACCGGCGTTTCGCTGAGCCAGCGCCGCAACCAGACGCCAATCACGCCAAACACCCCGCCCAGCAGGAAGGGATAACGCCAGGCGTGATCGAGGATTTCAGCTGGAGTAAAAGCCTGCGCCAGGAAGGTTGCCGTCAGGGCGCCAAGCAAATAACCAAAGGTCAGCCCCGCCTGCAGGAAGCCCAGGGCGTAGCCGCGATGGCCGACTGGCGCGTGTTCCGCTACGAATACCCAGGCGCTCGGCACCTCGCCACCCACCGCCGCGCCCTGCAGGACGCGCAGGGCCAACAGCAGCAGTGGCGCGAAATAGCCGATCTGCGCGTAGGTCGGCATGATCCCGATCAGCAGGCACGGCAGCGCCATCATCAGGATGCTCAGGCTGAACACCTTCTTGCGGCCCAGGCTGTCGGCGAAATGCGCCATCAGGATCCCACCCAGCGGCCGCGCCAGGTACCCGGTGACGAAGATGCCAAAGCTTTGCAGCAGCCGCAGCCACTCAGGCATTTCGGGCGGAAAAAACAGCTGGCTCAAGGTCAGGGCAAAAAATACGAAGATGATGAAGTCGTAGATTTCCAGCGCGCCGCCGAGAGCCGCGAGCCCCAGGGTCTTGTAGTCCGAGCGGCTGAATGGCAGCGGACGTGGATCTATATTGGCAGTCATGAAAAGAACTCTGGCACAGGCAAAAACCAAGGCGCCCATGGTCTACGCAAACGCGCCGGCGGACAACCCGTTAGACCAAAGTCCCATAGGCCTAAAACAGCGCCGCAAAAAACACTCGCTTGAATTAAGGTTGGTGTCTGTCCAGAGGGGCCTATGCTGCCCCGAAGACCACAACAAACATAAAAATTCGAGGTAGTCCCGTGGCCGCTGATATCGAAGATACCCGCTCCGCTCGCTTTGCCCTGCGCTGTTCAAGCTTTGCCGAACGCTGGTTCCCCGACTCCTGGGTATTTGCCGCCCTGGCGGTGATCATTGTCGCCGTGGCCACCATGGCCATGGGCGCCAAGCCGACTGACGCGGCCATGGCCTTTGGCGACGGCTTCTGGAGCCTGATCCCGTTCACCATGCAAATGGCGTTCGTGGTGATCGGCGGCTATGTGGTCGCCAGCTCGCCACCGGCGGTGAAGCTGATCGATCGCCTGGCGAAGTTGCCGAAAAACGGGCGCTCCGCGGTGGCCTGGGTGGCCCTGATCTCCATGGTCGCGTCGCTGCTCAACTGGGGTTTGTCACTGGTGTTCGGCGGCTTGCTGGTGCGCGCCCTTGCCCGCCGTACCGACCTGAAGATGGACTATCGCGCCGCAGGCGCGGCGGCGTATCTGGGGTTGGGCGCGGTGTGGGCCCTGGGCCTGTCTTCGTCTGCTGCGCAGTTGCAGGCCAACCCGGCCAGCCTGCCGCCATCGATCCTGTCGATTACCGGGGTGATTCCGTTCACTCAAACGATCTTTCTCTGGCAGTCGGGCGTCATGTTGCTGGCCCTGATCGTCATCTCGCTGATCATCGCCTATGCCACGGCCCCCGGCCCGAACACGGCGCGAGACGCCCAAGCCTGTGGCGTCGACCCGAGTTTCAATCTGCCACCGCTGCAACCACGCTCCCGTCCCGGCGAATGGCTGGAACACAGCCCGCTGCTGACCATCCTGTTGGTGCTGCTGGCGGCTGGATGGCTGTTCCATGAGTTCTCCACCAAACCTGCGATCAGCGCGATTTCCGGTCTCAATACCTACAACTTCCTGTTCATCATGCTCGGCGCCCTCCTGCACTGGCGCCCACGCAGCTTCCTCGACGCGGTGGCCCGCGCCGTGCCGACCACCACCGGCGTGCTGATCCAGTTCCCACTGTACGGATCGATCGCCGCACTGATGACCACGGTCAAGGGCGCCGACGCGCAGACCCTCGCCCACCACATCTCGACCTTCTTCGTCAGCATTGCCTCCCACGACACCTATGCCCTGCTGATGGGCGTGTACTCGGCGATCCTCGGCTTCTTCATTCCGTCCGGCGGCGGTAAATGGATCATCGAAGCACCGTATGTGATGCAAGTGGCGAACGACTTGAACTACCACCTGGGCTGGGCCGTGCAGATCTACAACGCCGCCGAAGCGCTGCCCAACCTGATCAACCCGTTCTACATGCTACCGCTGCTGGGCGTGCTGGGATTGAAGGCGCGGGACCTGATCGGCTTCTCGTTCGTGCAATTGCTGGTGCACACACCACTGGTGCTGGTGCTGCTGTGGGCACTGGGGACGACGCTGGCGTATACGCCGCCGGTGATGCCATAGGGAAGCGGCTACAGCGAGGGTCAGCGCGACCTGAGACTGCGCGTTTTTCTTACAAAACGCGCAGCGTTGTCCCACCCAATCCAAGGGCAAGCCCTGACTCTCGCAACCAGCCTCCTTGAATTAACCTGTCCCGGAGTATCAATCACCAAAAACCCAAGGAAGATCCGATGACGCCGATATCCAAGACACTGGAAGAGTTGATCAATGAAATTTACCAGGACGGTAACGTCTCGGTGGTTGAGTACAGGGCCCTGCGAGACGATGCCGATCGCCGCATGGACGCTGTTGTCCGCGAATTTGGCCAGCACAACAATGTGACGGCCTTTCAGAAGGCGATGGATGTCGCCATGAAGTTATTGCAAAGCGCCGTCCTCGATGCCAAAAAAGCCAGGCTGAGCGATACGGGTGAGGCTATCGTCAAGGATGCGGTTACCGCACAGGTCGAGTACTTGCGTGCCGGCAGCCAATTGGCGCTACGCCTGTTGTGATCGCCTGACCTCACTCCCCGCAAACACTGATCGCGGGCTGGATCGCACGCTTCGAAAAAAAAGTGCTTGAGGCCTGGTTTTCTGCATCATTGTGTTGATCCAGTATGACGTGCATCTTCGTATCGCGACCACGCTGAAAAGGATCTGAGCATGTTAAGACTCGCAGGCCTCACTCTCGCGGCCCTTACCCTCGCAACCCTCAACCTGAGTACCGCTGCCCACGCCGATATCGCCCTGAAGCTGGGCAGTACCGAACGCGTCAGCCGCTTGTTCGCGTACCCCAACAACTGCAACGTGATCTGCTTTCGCAACTGGACGCTGGAGCAGACCGTCGAGCACTACCTGACGCAAAGCGTGCAACGCGATGGCTATAACGATGCCAAGGTTCTGGTCAAAACCGATAACCATCAACTCCATGCCGAAATCACGGGCGTGCCAAGGAGCTATGAAAAACCCTTGGCAGCGCTGCTTGACGCCGGCGACCTGGCCTACGACGGTGCTAGCAAACTGAATGCCGACGGCAAGTGGGCCTATAACTGGCATTTTTTCCTGCCACTGGGCATGGCCCTGGAAAACCGCAGAAGCGTCGAGCTGCTGCACTTCCCACCCGATTATTCGCTGACTCAGGCCCAGGATTACCTGAAGTCGGCCACCACGGATCGCTGGGCCACGCTGCTGACCATCAATGGCGTCCCGCCCGAGCAGCTACCGGGTTACCAAACCATTATCGATATCGCCCCGATTGCCGCGCCGTCGAATGCAGGCAAGGACCTGGAAGGCGTCTACGACTACTTCAAGGACTACCAGACCAGCATGGTCAAGCAGGTGACCGTACATTCCAGCGGCGCGGCATTGCCAACGGTTGCCTTCGGTGCACCGGTGCGCAACTGGGTCAAGCAGCAATACGGGCCAACCGTGAATGTGTTGAGCCTGGTGACAATCAGCCCGGTCGACGGAGTAAAAGTACCGGTATTGGGCGCCAACCATCCCAGCTACATCTGGTACGCCGCCGATCCAGCCAGCTACACCGGCAAAGACGCCCAGGCCCAGGCCGATGCCGCGGGCCTGAAAGTCATGGGCCAGGATTTGAGTGCCGCGTGCTGGCAGGCCGCCATGGGCCGTGAAACGGACACCAATGCCGATATCGAGCTGAAGAGCTGCACCCAGACCTGGCAAGTAGCCCAGGCCGATAAAACCTGTGCGCTGTTCTACACCTCGATCCGCAAGCTGACCCCCGCACAGGCCGCAGGCAAATGCGCGACGGCATCGATCAAGGCCCAGCTCAAATTGCTCAAGGCGCCAGCGCCAGCCCCGGCGATACCTGCTCCCGCGCTATAGGCTTGCCAGTCAACTAACGGAAGGCGCCGACGACCAGATGTTTTTTGCGACACTGGCGTCGGCAAAGCCTCTGCTGCGCAGGCTTACAACTTCTCGACCGGACGCAGTCGATACTGCGGTGGCAATTGCTCAAACCCGCTGATGGTAGTGTTCAGGCTTTTCCAGCGACCGTCCTTGATGCCGTAGATGCAACCGTGAATCGACAGGTTTTGCCCACGATGCCAGGCATTTTGCACAATGCTGGTATGGGCGACATTGGCCACTTGCTGAATGACGTTGAGTTCGCAGAGGCGGTCGACCTGCTCCTCTTCGGTGGCCAACTTGGCGAGCTCTTCACGTTTCTCGTAGTAAAGATCGCGAATCGAACGCAGCCAACCGTCGATCAGGCCAAACTGACGATCCTGCATCGAGGCACGCACGCCGCCACAGCCATAGTGGCCGGTCACGAGGATGTGCTTGACCTTGAGCACGTCGACCGCGTACTGGATCACCGACAGGCAGTTTAGGTCCGTATGCAACACCACGTTGGCCACGTTGCGGTGCACGAACAGATCGCCGGGCAGCATGCCGACAATCTCGTTGGCCGGCACCCGCGCATCGGAACAGCCGATCCACAGGTATTCCGGCGTTTGTTGACGAGCCAGCTTGGCGAAGAAGTCAGGATCTTCTTTGGTGATCGCGTCGGCCCAGCGCTCGTTGTTATCAATCAGATCTTGTAATTCGTTCATGCAATGAAGCCTCGATAATGGTGCGCTGCTTTGACAGACAACCGTCCGTCGGGGTCACGCGCGTTATGCAAATGCGCGCTGCTGCCTGTTCATGGCGCTCCATGCCGGTGGAATTCTCTGCAACCCAGTGGGTCCACCCTATAAGGCTAACAGTATGAGGAATTGCCATGACTGATTCACGACGTCCGTACGATGCGGTGCAACCTGAACCCATCGATGATAACGAAGATCGCATGGGCTCGGTGCATGAGCTGGATTTCGACACGGAAGAACCCAGCGCAAAAATCGGCGATGAATTGCCGCAAAAGGAGCGCAAGCAGCTGATACCCGAAGAACGCGTGCGCGAAGCCGGCATGACGGGAGCATCGACCGATGATCATGAATCGACCGATGATGACATGAGCCCGGAAACGCTCATCCGTGAGGACGGTGCGCGGGATGCCCAGGAATTGGGTGAAGGTGATCAGGCCGACTGGGACTTGAGCATTGTCGATGAAGACGAGATTGGTGGGGGAAATGGGTTGGACGAGGAGGAGATGGCGCAGCGCGATCCGCTGGACAAGAAACGCTGATCTGTAGGAGCTGCCGCAGGCTCGGGCCTACGGCAGCTCCTACGCAGGAATCGGCGTTCAAACATGGCGATGGTTTCAATCCACCAATGTACAGGCCATGACCACCGCATCTTCGCGCCCACCCACCGCCGGGTAGTAATCCCGTCGACGCCCGATCTCGTTGAAACCATAACGCTCATACAACTTGAACGCCGCAGTGTTGCTATCACGCACTTCCAGGAAGCATTCCCGGGCGTCGGCCTTGTAGGCGATCGACATCAAATGCTCCAGCAAGGTCAAACCCAGGCCTCGGCCCTGGTTTTCCGGCTTGACGGTGATGTTGAGCAGATGCGCCTCGTCAAGAATGATCTGCACCACCCCGTGGCCCACCTGCTGCTGGCCTTCGAACATCAGCCAGATCTGATACTTGCCCAGGCCATCGAGAAAAATTCCGCGGGTCCAGGGATGGCTGTAGGCCGCATATTCGATCTTCAGAACAGTTTCCAGGTCCGCCTCGGTCATCGGGCGGAACGATACAGCGTCACTCATTCGATTCTTTCCAACGCGCCATCAGCCGACGCATGGCTTGCCACACGGCGGCCTTGCGCTGTGGCTCTTCCATTAACAATTCCAGGCCCGGTACCGCCCACGCCGAGCCCAGGCCTTCAATCTGCAGTTCGCGGTTGAACGCATCAGAGTCCGCTTCACCGGCAAACCGCACCGCGGGCAGGCCGATCAGCCAAAGGCAGGCGCACGGCACTTCTTCCATGCGCACCGAGAGGAAACCTTGCACAAAGTCACGGGCGGCCTCCGGGCCCTGGTCCATCGTCCCGCGCACCAGCAGCGGCCAGCGTACTGGCTCGCCGATGATCTGCGGGCTGTCCGGCAGACCGGCGGCTCGCAGCATGTCCTTGAGCAGCAGATAAGCAGGGTCGCGTGCCTGGAAGGATTCACCTGTGGGTAACTCAACCAGCAGCAGGCAGCGGCCGGCTCGCAGCAGTTGCAGGGCAAAGCGCGGCGGCGGTACCGGCGCGACCCTGGCGACCACCGGCGCCTCCTCGGCCGCAGGTTTTGCGCCAGTGCGCGTGCTCGCCAGCGATGGCCGCGGCACCTCGACCTTCACCCGCTCGGCGGGTTTTACCGTAGGCACGACGGGCGTCTCGACCACCGGCACAGGCGCCACGGGAGCCTCGACCAGCGCCTCGGGCGGCTCCAGCAGCTCGGGCCGCGACGGGGCGGCAAAGGGCAATTCGGTGCGCGGCAGCCAGTTGACCACCTGCATGGCGTTCAAATAAGCGCGACGACGGGACTCGATAAGCAAAGGTCGGCCACTTGTGGATAACTAAAGTGCGCCGATTCTACCGCCCTTCGCGCAAGATCGCCCGCTGTTGATCGATAGACTGCACCGATAATCTTTCCACTTGTGAAAAATGGCGACAGCCCGTCCCGAGAGTGAATCGCATCGTGCCGGATGCAGTACAATCGCGGCTTTTATTCGCCAACCAGCCGGCCATTCCGATGATCGAACCCAAGCGCGTCTTGCGCGCCCTCGCTGAACACTGGGCACTTCTGGAGCCACTGTGCGAGCATTTCGACCAAGGCACCCTGAGCCTCAACGAACTGCGCACGCAATTGGCCGCCCAGCAACTCGACAGTACGCCGCAGGACATCACCAGCCTGCTGGACGTGTGGATTCGCCTCGATATTCTGGTTCCGGTGGCGAAAAGCCCGAACCGTTTCGAGCTCAATGCGCAAATTCACGACTTCCTCGCCTACCTGCGCCGTGAACACCGTTTGGGCCTGTGCCTGGAAATCGAAGCCTATCTGCGCCATCTCGAGCGCCTGGCCGGCTATATCCAGGACGCCTTCGACATCCGCGACGGCAACGACCTGGCCCGCCAGCTTCGCCTGCTCGACATGCGAGTTCGCGATGTACTGAAAAAACTCGATAACGACGAACAGGCACTGGTGGCCGTCGCCGAAAGGGCGAAAACCAGCGATCGACAGATTCCATTGCGCCAGCGTTACGCTGAAGTGCTGGCGACCTGGGACGAATACGTCGAGCCGATGATTGATCTGGTGAACGCCGACGGCGCTTTCGAACAAGGCGTGCGCAAGGTTGAAACCGTGCTGCTGAAGATGCTCTCCGAGCAGCAGCGCCTCGGCCACCTGGTCGATGACGACATGTTGCTGCGCACCCACGCGCGTATCCTTGAAATGCAGACCAGCGCCCAGTTGACCCTGCGTCACGCGCGTGAACTGTTGCTGCCGCTGCGTGAAGAGGCGCGTCGCCACAACGCCGTGACCCGTGGCGCGGCACTGGCCCTGTCCGCCATCCGTCGAAAAGGCATCGATGCCGTGCCGCAGGCGGCAATGCCGTTGTTCACACGGCCGCAAAGCACCTTCCTCGGCAGCGCCAGCCAGGTCGAGGCCTACGTTTATGCCCTGGCCCGCTTCGAACCGAAACCGGCGCGCTTCCCCAAGGCCCACAAAACCCAGAAAGGCGAGGCTCCGCGTGCGCCACGCACGGTTCGGGAAATGCTCGAACGCTGCGAAGACGCCCTGCCGATGCCGGACCTGATGACCTGGCTGCTGGAGCAGGAGCCGGACGGCGCCACCGACGAATTGCTGTACTGGTTCTCGCGACTGTCCCGGGAAAAACGCTTCAAGCGCGAACGCCTGGAACGTCGCGACTACCACACACACGAGCACCAGGTCAGCCTGCGCTCCTTCGCCCTGCTCTCGGTCGGCGATGACCCTACCGAGAATTCTGCGAGCATCCCCCATGCATCTTGATCTTTCCGAACTGTCCCAGCTGGCACCGATCTTTCGCGAGCTGTTCAAGGGCTACCACGTCAGCCGCCGCGATCCTGAGCTGTATGCGCAGCTGTCGAACTTCCAGGACCAGTACCGCACGCTGTTCAAGGCCCTGGGGTTTGAACTGGTGTGCGACACCCGTGGTTTCTACTATTTCGTACCGGACCTGGCCGCCGCGGCGGTGAACAAGACCGCGCAGCGTCTGGCGCTGTTCACCTTCATCCTCGTCGAGCACCTGGCCGATCAGGGCCGCGACCCGGTCGCCGTGCTCGACGGCGGTAGCCTGGGTCGCGATGAACTGCCATCGTTGCTGGAAAAATACCGCGACCTGTTCATTCAGGCCGAAGTGCAGACCCAGGATGAGCTGGAAGAAAAAATCATGCGCCGCATGACCCAACTCGGCTTCGCTGGCGAAGAAAACGGCGTGTACCGTTTCCTGCCGCCGATGCACCGTTTCCTCGATGTTTGTCTGTCGGTGCAACAGGACCGTGACCTGGCGGCCAGCCTGCACAGCGTACTGCCACTGCCGGCTCCGGTGCTGATCGATGAAGACAGCGACGAAAAACTACTACAGACCGACGACCCGCTCGACTTGGCAGAGTTTGCAGATGAAAGCGAAGAAGACGCCCTGGCCCGCGCCATTGCCGAAGAACAGGAGCTCGACGCATGATCAAGGAACGCTACGGCATCCGCCGCTTTGCCCTTTTGAACACCGCCGGCTACACCCTCGGCCTGTTCCCGCTGGAAGAGCCGCTGTCGGTCTACGGCGCGAACAACCTCGGTAAATCCGCTTCGATCAATGCGCTGCAGTTCCCGATCCTGGCACGCATGTCGGACATGAGCTTCGGCAAGTACAGCCTGGAGCAATCCCGGCGCTTCTACTTCGCCTCAGACACCAGCTACATCCTGGTGGAGGTGAACCTGCCCCATGGCCCCCACGTGATCGGCGTGGTCGGACGCGGTCCGGGTGGCGGCTTCGGTCACCAGTTCTTTGCCTATGCCGGCCGGCTGGACCTGGCCCACTACCAGAAAAACGACACCTGCCTGCGCCAGAAGGAGTTGTTCAGCAACCTTGAGCGCGAAGGCCTCAAAGCCTACGAGCTCAAGCCCGATGAACTGCGGCGCTTGCTGGTCGGTGGACACACTTCGATCCCGCTGGACCTGACACTGATCCCCCTGCGCTCTACCAGCGAACAGAGCCTGAAGACCTTCCGCGCGCTGTTCATCAACCTGCTGCACATGCGCGAAATCACCGCGGCCAAGCTCAAGCAACTGTTCCTCGACGCCTTCGAGCACAGCCTGCGTTCCGGTAGCGTCGACTACATCGCCGCGTGCGAAGAAGCTTTCCGCGACGTACGACGCATGGAACAGGACTACCAATCGCTGGTGGCGGCCGGTCCCCTGGTCGAAGCCCTCGCCAACGGCGTGAAACAGCGCGATATCCTGCGCGGCAAGCTGCACCGCCTCTCGCCGCTGCTCGACTCCCTGCTCGGCACCTGGTCGGACTACGCCAGTGCCCGCAAGGAAGAGCTGACCATCCAGGCCGAGCACTATCGCCACGAGCAGGACGCCCTGCAGAACGATCAGCGTGGCGGCACCCAGGAGCTGATGCGCCTGGAGCGGGAAATCACTGGCATCCAGCGCTGGCTCGGCGAGCTGGCGGTGCTCAAGCATCGTTTTGCCCTGGTTGAAGACGTCAAGGTGCTCGAGCAACAACTGCTCGCGGCCAAGGACGCCCATGATGAGCTGGCAGGTGCCCTGGCGCAGTCGCGGCAATTCAGCGCCGAGGACCTGGATGAACGCCTGCGTGAGCTGGAAAAACGCCTGAAGTCGGTCAAGCAACAACTCGACCACGCCGACAACAACAGCTACGCCCGCCTGCGCGAAGAATTCTCGCAGCAGGACGTCGAGCGCCTGATGCGCCTGTTCAACAGCGCACTGTTCAGCCTGCCGCTGGGCGAGCACGGCATTACCCTCGACGACAACGGCGACTGGGTCAAATCCGTAGAGCAGATCCTCGACGGTTTTAAAGGTGAGCGCTTCGAAGTACCGGGCCTGTCCATCGACATCTCGCACATCGAGCCCCCGGCCCTGCAAGCCCTGGCTGACCGTGCCGCGCTGCGCGACCAGAAAGAGCGCCTGGAAAAAGAACTCAAGCAACTGAAAACCCAACAAGCCGTGGCTGCCGACCGCGCCGCGAGCAAGACCCAGACCGAAGCGCTGTACCAGCAGGTGCTGGATGCCCAGAAAGCCTTGGAAGACTTCCGTCGTGCGCAAACCCTGAGCGCCGAAGAGGGCGACAAACTGGAGCAGCTGGCGCAGATGGAAGCCGCCCAGGACGAATTGAAGCGTTCCAGCGATGCTTTCACCGAACGCGTCCAGCAACTGTCCGCCAAGCTGCAACTGGTCGGCCGGCAGATCGGTGACATGGAAGCCAAGCAACGTACCCTCGACGATGCCCTTCGCCGCCGTCAGTTGTTGCCGGCGGATCTGCCGTTCGGCACGCCGTTCATGGATCCGGTCGACGATTCGATGGACAACCTGCTGCCGTTGCTCAACGACTATCAGGACAGCTGGCAAGGCCTGTTGCGTGCCGATGGCCAGATCGAGGCGCTGTACGCCCAGGTGCGCCTCAAGGGCGTGGCCAAGTTCGACAGCGAAGACGATATGGAACGTCGCCTGCAACTGCTGATCAACGCCTACGCACACCGCACCGACGAAGCCCTGACCCTGGGCAAGGCACGGCGTGCGGCTGTTACCGACATCGCCCGGACCCTGCGTAACATCCGCAGCGACTACGACAGCCTCGAGCACCAGTTGGCGCTGTTCAACCGCGAGATCAACAAACGTCAGGTGTCCAACCTGCAAAGCTTCCGCATCGTCCTGGCGCCGAACAAGGAAGCACTCAAGCACATCGACCAGATCATCCACAGCGCCGGCCAGTACGAAGAAGGCGAGACCCTGTCTGTCTTCGACCTGAGCCAGAGCGCCGAGCAGGACAACAAGAACGAAGAGGCCAAGGAATACCTGGCACGGCTGGTGGCGGCGAACCACAACCAGCTGGGCCTCAAGGACTTGTTCGAACTGGCGTTCGAGATCACCAAGGTCAACGGTCAACCGGTGATCCACACCGACATCGACGGCGCCGCGTCCAACGGCACCACCATGACCATCAAGGCGTTGACCAACATGTATTTGTTGCTGCACTTGATGGACCGCGACCTGGCCGGACGTGTGCGCTTGCCGTACTACCTCGACGAGGCCGCGGACATCGACGAGAAAAACCAGGCGGCGTTGCTCGAGACCAGTCTGCAACTGGGCTTCGTGCCCATCCTGGCCAGTGTGAAGCCGCAGGTCTGCGCCAGTGTCGCCATCGACCTGGAAGGTGGCAGCGGCCCGGCTGGCATCTACATCGATGAGGATGACTGGAAGTACATCCGTCGTCACGACGAGGTGAAGGCGACTGTGAACGTTGAAGCGGATGAGCCGGAGATGGATGCGGTTTGAGTTGAACCGTTAGATGCGAAAAAGGCCGCGATCCAATGGATTGCGGCCTTTTTATTTGGAGAGCTTCTTCGCGAGCAGGCTCGCTCCCACATTTAGTCCGTGGCGTACACAAAATATGTGAACGACGCTGACCACTGTGGGAGCGAGCCTGCTCGCGAAGGCGGCATCACAGCCGCCAATACACTACTTGCCGAGCGAAATCTTCGGTGCCCAGGTCAGCCATTCCTCTTCGAACTTGTCGAACAGCGGGAATGTCTGCTCCGGTCGCGCCGGGGTGCCCATGCGTTCACCGTCTGGCGTAGCAAAGGCGACACCGCCCTGGATCATCGTCTCCAGCGATTCAGTACGCACTGTTGCCCCTCTGAACAGGCCCACATCAAAGTCAAAACCGCTGGTGTTCCAGAAGCGCGTGCCGCTGCGGACCAGTGGCGCGTACTTGGGCTCGATCAGGATGCGGATCAGTACACGATCAGCCGTTTGGCCCAACTCATAACCCGTCACCTTGCCCACGGTGATTTCTCGATAAGTCACCGGAACCCCAGCCTTCAGCGAACCACGACGAGGAGCGCTCAACGTCAGGCTCAATCCAGCTTCCTGCTTGGCAGTTTCCGGGGGATTGGCCAGCGCCACGAAATTCTTCTGCGGCCCCAGGTTCTTCGCTGCCGGTTGCACCTCGATGTATTGCCCGGTAACCAATGTTTCCAGGTTCGACGTCTTGATCAGCCCCAATTCGGGCTTGACCACCCAGAACTGACTGCCGACACGAGCGATGCGCTCCGGGACTTCATCGATCCGCGCAGTCAACAGCACCGACTGCAGATCGTCACTCAGGTCAACGTCTTCGATCTTGCCGACATCCAGCCCCTTGAAGCGGATCGGCGTGCCCGTGCGCAGGCCATCAGCCCGGTCGACCTTGATGGTGATCACCGCGCCTTTCTGGTTGGCTAGCTCATGGCTGGCGAACAGGCGGAAACGCGGGATGCGCTTCTGCAAGGGTGCCTTGGCCTCCGGTGTTTCAAAGGCGATGCCGCCAGCCATCAGGCTTTGCAACGATTCACTCTTGACTTGGATCCCGCCGGTCAGGCCACCGGTCAAGGTGATGCCACTGGCGTTCCAGAACCGCGTGGAAGCGTTGACCAGGTCTTCGTATTCCTTCTCGATATGGACCCCGATCACCAGCTGTTTCTTCTTGCGCGAAAACTGATAGCTCTGTACCGAGCCCACCTTGACCTGCTTGTAGAGTACCGGGCTGCCCACTTCCAGCGAACCGAGGTTATCGGTGAACAACACCAGGTGCAGGCCCGGTGCACGTAAATCCAGCGGCGGCGCCTTGGGCCGTGCGACAAACTCACGTTGCGGCGCGGCGCCTTTGTCCCCAGGGCGCACGGCAATGTAGTTACCCTTGACCAACGCTTCGAGACCGGTGATACCCGCCAGGGAAATCGAAGGCTTGACCACCCAGAACTGGGTGCCATCGACCAGGTAGTCCTCGGCCAGCGGGTCCAGGGTCAACTCGGCGCTGGCGCCGGACAAATCGGGATCGACCTTGAGTGCCTTGAGGGTGCCGACCTGAATGCCTTTGTACATCACCGGCGTGCGGCCCGCCTGCAAGCCTTCAAAGTCGCTTAGCTTGACCTTGACCTTGATCCCGGCGGCAGCCGCATCAAAGTCCTCATAAAGGCGGAACGGCAGACTCGGATCGGTAGGCGGGCTGTCCTTGCGATTTTCAGGCGTGGCAAACGCAATACCACCAGCAACAATACTGGCCAGGGACTCACTGCGAACTTTTACACCGGACAGGTTGGCATCGATGCTGATGCCGCTGGCGTTCCAGAAACGCGTGTGTTTGCGCACGAGCTTGGCGTACGTCGGCTCGATGAAGACCTTGAGCTCGACAGTGCTCTGGTCCTCGGAGAGCACGTAGCTCTTGATCTGCCCGACCTTGATCTGCTTATAGAACACCGGGCTGCCACGGTTCAGCGAGCCCAGGCGATCAGCCTTGATCGTGAGGTGCAAGCCAGGTTGGGCGTCCGACAGCGGTGGCTCCTGTGCCAGGGCCTTGAACTTGCGAGCAGGCTCGCCCTCACCCGGGCTGATCGCGACATAGTTACCCGAGACCAGCGTCTCAAGCCCGGTAATACCGGCCAGCGTCACACTCGGCTTGACCAGCCAGAAGCGCGTGCTGGTGCGCAGGTATTGCTCCACGTCCTTGTTCATCTCGACGGTCGCGATCACCCCTTTGGAACTGCCTTCATCATCAAGCTTGAGGGTTTTCACCTTGCCGACCGGCATGCCTTTGTAGACGACTTCGGTCTTGTTGGCCTGGATGCCTTCACCGCTTTCAAAACGAACCTGAACCTCGATGCCGGTTTCGGTGTAGGCACGCCAGCCAAGCCAGCCACCAATGATCAGGGCAATCAGGGGCAATACCCAGATAGCCGACCAGTTCGAAGCCGGTCGGGTTTTAGCTGTAGGCAGATCAGTCATGGTCGTCGTCCGACTCCGTGTTATCCCAAATCAGTCGGGGATCGAAAGTTACTGCGGCAAGCATCGTCAGAATCACCACGCTGGCGAACGCAATGGCGCCCAGGTCAGCTTCGATGGTGGCCAGCCGGCCAAAATTCACGAGCGCCACCAGGATGGCGATCACAAAGATATCGAGCATCGACCAGCGGCCGATGAACTCGATAAAGCGGTACATCCATATGCGCTGGCGGGCCGAGAGTGGCTGGTGGCGCTGCACGGAAAACAACAGCAAGGCGATCCCCACCAGTTTGAACGTGGGCACCACAATGCTGGCGATAAACACCACTGCAGCAATGGGAATCATGCCGTGCTGAACCAGCTGGATCACTCCGGACATGATGGTGCTGGGATCACCCTTGCCCAGGGAGCTCACTGTCATGATTGGCAGCACATTGGCCGGTATGTAAAGAATGGCGGCGGTGATCAGCAACGCCCAGGTCCGCGCCACACTGTTGGGACGGCGGGCATGCACCAGCGCGCCGCAGCGAGTGCAGACCTGTTCATCGACATCAGCTTCCTGCTTGTTCAATTCATGGCATTCGGCGCAAATCAGAATGCCTGCATCAATCGCCCGCATGGGCATCCTCTCCTGATAAAGCCTGCCAGATCTGGTGAGGAGACATCACTACCTCCAGCCAGACCTGGACCAACAACAATCCAATGAAGCACGCCAGGCCCAGGCCAATGGTCATTGCTGCCATATCTGCCAGCTTGACGATCGCGACCAGTACGCCCATGAGGTAAACCTCAAGCATCCCCCAATCCCGTAAATGGTGGTAAATACGGTAAAGCAGCAAGCCGTAGCTACGTCCGACGTCAAATCGGATACTCAGCAACACGACCAGTTGACAGAGCAACTTGAGCAGCGGAATCGCCATGCTGCACAGGAACACAATGACTGAAACGCTTTGCATGCCTGTATCGAAAAGCCCGACAACCCCGCTCCAGACAGTGTCTTGCGACGATTGCCCAAGCAGATTGAGTTGCATGATGGGTAAAAAGTTCGCCGGGATATACAACAGCAGTGCCGCGATAACCAAGGCGAGACTGCGCTGTACGACGTTGTATCGATGAGCATAGAGCTCGTAACCACATCGCGGACACAGGGCTTTCTCACCATGATCGAGCTTGGGCTTGCGCATCAGCAAGTCGCACTCGTGGCATGCCACCAAATCGTTCAGCGGTAATTCTGACAGCCTTGAGGCGTCAACCGGATCTGGCATATAACGCTCTGACTCCGAAAAGGTTGGGCCTATTCTAGTGCCCTGAATCGAAAATAACTGTGCCAATTTGTGCACGAGTCAGTGTGATTTTCTTTCGGCAAAAGACAAAACCCCTACCTGCATGCGCAGATAGGGGTTTTGGAATTTAATCTTGA
>NZ_JASCAE010000060.1:0-34793 GCF_029967975.1 Pseudomonas sp. V98_8 | reverse complement strand
GGGGCCGATGGCGTTGCTGAAGTTGCGCGGCTTTAAGTTGCCGACGCAGATTTTTTTGGGCAAGGGTGAAAAGGCCCAGCTGTGATTCTGCAGAGTAAGCGATAGTTTGTGGGGGCGGGGGCGTGTCAGGTTTCCAGCGTTATCGTTGACGACCATCGTCGGAATGCCGCCCGGAGCATGCTCGCTCCTACAAGGTTATTTGAGAACCCTGTAGGAGCGAGCGGTTTTCGATCAATAAAACATCAACCGCGTTTCTTCCAGATCGGCGCACATCGCCTTGTCGTCCGGATCGATCCCCAGCTTGACGAAGGCCGGTACGCTGAAGGGGTCGATTCGCGAGATCGGATGCTCGGTGTCTTTGTAGCAGTACAGGCTGGCCACCTGAACCAGGTCGACATAATCGATCTGCGCGGACTGTCGCTTGAAGTCCAGGTAAAGCTGCGGCACCTGCACCAGTGGCTCCGGAAACTCCCAAACGCGCAGCAGCTTGTCGCCGAGCAATGGATGTATGCGGTCAATCACATGATTGAGGCTGACCGGATCGGACAGCAGTTCATAGTGATCCTCGGCGTACGTCAGGATCGGCAAGATACCGATCTGGTGCACCAGCCCGCCAAGAGCCGCCTTATCGGGCTTGAGCTGGGTGTAGTGGCGGCACAGCGCATAGCTGACGCCGGCGATTTCCAGGCTTTTGCGCCAGACCTCGCGCATTTTCTGTTCCACCACAGCGGAGCGGGCATGGAAAATCTGTTCCATGACCAGGCCGATCGCCAGGTTGCTGCTGTAGTTGATGCCCAGGCGGGTGATTGCCGTGTGCAGATCGGTGACTTCCTGCGCTGCGCGCAGCAGTGGGCTATTGACCACCTTTATCAGCCGCGCCGACAGCGCGGCATCGCGGCCAATCACTTTGCTCAAGCTACCGATACTGATTTGCGGGTCTTCGGCGGCCTTGCGAATCTGCATGGCCACTTCCGGTAACGTTGGCAGAACCAGGTCATCGTTATCGATGGCCTCAACCAAATCCTGTTGGACCTTTTCCGCCAGCTCACTCATTACGCTTCTCTAGGTGTTGCAAAAAAGTACTGCGCTTAACGCTGGATTTCGCGATCGCGGTCCAGTTGGTACGGCAGGTCGAGCAAGTGCAGGGCCGGGCCGTCGAGGGCGCCCAGATGAATGTCGCCGCCTTCGGCTGCTTCCGCTTGCAACACGGCCAGCAGTTCGATGTGACCGGCAGCATTGGCGGCCAGCACCACTTCACCGATCGAGCTGCCGTGACTGGGGGCAAACAGTTGGGTGCCGGGTTCCGGTAGTTCGTCGGCAACCAGTTGCAGGCGATACAGGCGGCGTTTGAGTTTGCCCAGGTACTGCATGCGCGCGACGATTTCCTGGCCGGTATAGCAGCCTTTCTTGAAACTCACGCCACCGACGGCTTGCAAATTGAGCATCTGCGGGATGAACAGCTCACGGGTGCTTGGCATCACCTGGCCGATCCCGGCCCGAACCTGGCCCAGAAGCCACTGATTGAGTTCCCCTTCGCTCAGTTGGGCGGACAGTTTGCCCTTGATGTCATCGGCTTGATCGGCCGCCACCCACAGCTCGGCGCGTCCAGGTGAGACGCGAATGGCGATCAAGCCGTCATGACGCACGACGCTGTCGGTGTCTTCCGGCAGTTCAAGGCCGAGGTTTTTCAAGGCCTCATCGCCTTGCTCGATGCCGAAGCGAACCCAGGCAGCGCTTTCATCGGTCAATTTGGACTTGGAAAACACCGCGTATTTTTTCAGGTCCGCCAATTGCGGTTCGAGTAATCCGCTGGCCATTGCCAGGAGTACGCCGTCACCTTCAAGCAGGATGCGGAAGCTCGACTGCATCCGGCCTTTCTGCGTGCAACGCGCGCCAAGGCTGGCCCGGGTGTCGCTCAGGTAATTGAGGTTGCAGGTCAGTTGGCCTTGCAGGAACTTGCCGGCGTCCGCGCCGCGGACCGCCAGGACACCTTCATGAGACAGCGTGCAGAAAAAAGCAGAATCGGCCATGGGTCATCGCAGGGTAAAGAGTCTGGCGGACATGATAAGGGGCTGCCCTTGAAATGGGTAGTTCACAAAGGATCGTCCGTGCCCGACCAAAGCCGACTGTTCGATGAGGCGCGGCGCTGTATACTTGCGGCCTATTTGAGGAGCGCTCCATGGTCGAAGATGTTGAACTGAATCGCCTCTACTGGCACAGCCGCCGCGGCATGCTTGAGCTTGACGTGCTGCTGGTGCCATTTGTGAAAGAGGTTTATCCGCACCTCAACGAAGTTGATCGCGCCTGCTACGTCCGGCTGCTCGAATGCGAAGATCAGGACATGTTTGGCTGGTTCATGGAACGCGCCGAATCGGAAGATCCGGAGCTTCAGCGCATGGTTCGCATGATCCTGGACCGTGTCCAGCCCAAGTAACGGGTTCGAATGCCGCTGGCATGCCTCAGGGCAGTTGCTGGCGGCGTATCTTGTGGCCCAGCTGTTCGCGTTGGGTTCGCTGTTTCTTCTCGCCATGCCGCTCTGGGCCACTTTGCCCGGCGTTTTTTGCTGCCTGCTGCACGGTTTTTGGGTATTGCCTCGTCAGATCCTGTTGACGCACCCGCAAGCATTTTGCGGCTTGCGGCGCGATGCCGATGGCTGGCAATTATGGAATCAGGCGCAGGGATGGCAGCCGGTGCAACTGCGTCCGGACAGCCTGGCATTGCCATTGGCGGTGGTGCTGCGATTTCGCCTGCGGGGTGAGCGGCGCACCAGGACTGTTTGCGTGCCCCGGGATTCGCAGGCGGCGGATGTGCACCGACGCCTGCGGGTACGGCTCAAGTTCACTCGGCGTAGGTGGACGGCACCAGGATAGTGTCCAGGGCAACCGGCAGCATCTTCGGATAGTCGAGGGTGTAATGCAGGCCGCGGCTCTCCTTGCGCTCCATCGCTGAGCGAATCATCAACTCGGCCACCTGGGCCAGGTTGCGCAACTCGATCAAGTCCCGGCTGACCTTGTAGTTGCTGTAGAACTCATCGATTTCGTCAAGCAGCAAGCGCACGCGGTGCTGGGCCCGTTGCAGGCGCTTGTTGGTGCGCACGATGCCGACGTAGTCCCACATGAATCGCCGCAACTCATCCCAGTTGTGCGCAATGATCACGTCTTCATCGGAATCGGTCACCTGGCTCGCGTCCCAGACAGGCAGGGCAGCGGGGGCTGACACCTGCGGCAACTGTTCCAGGATGTCAGTCGCTGCCGAGCGGGCGTAGACGAAGCACTCCAGCAAGGAGTTGCTGGCCATGCGGTTGGCACCGTGCAGGCCTGTGAAGCTGGTTTCGCCAATCGCGTAAAGCCCTGGCACATCGGTGCGACCGTGTTGATCGACCATGACGCCACCACAGGTGTAGTGCGCCGCCGGAACCACCGGAATCGGTTGTTTGGTGATGTCGATGGAAAATTCGAGGCAGCGTTCGTACATCGTCGGGAAGTGCGACTTGATGAACGCTTCGGACTTGTGGCTGATGTCCAGGTACACGCAGTCGATGCCCAGTCGCTTCATCTCATGGTCGATGGCCCGGGCGACGATGTCCCGTGGCGCCAGTTCGGCCCGGGGGTCGAAGCGCTGCATGAAGCGTTCGCCATTGGGCAGCTTCAGGTGTGCACCTTCTCCGCGCAAGGCTTCGGTGATCAGGAAACTCTTGGCTTGCGGGTGATACAGGCAGGTAGGGTGGAACTGGTTGAATTCCAGGTTCGCCACCCGGCAGCCCGAACGCCACGCCATGGCGATGCCATCACCGCAGGCGCCATCGGGGTTGCTGGTATAAAGGTAGACCTTGGCTGCGCCGCCGGTGGCGAGGATCACGAAGCGGGCGCCGTAGGTGTCGACTTCCCCCGTGCCGCGATTGAGCACGTAGGCTCCCAGGCAACGATCACCTTCCAGGCCCAGGCGCTTTTCGGTAATCAGGTCGACCGCGACCCGTTGCTCCAGCAACTCGATGTTCGGCCTTTGTTGGGCTTGGGTGAGCAGCGTTCGGAAAATCGCCGCGCCGGTGGCGTCGGCTGCATGGATGATGCGGCGATGGCTATGACCGCCTTCACGGGTCAGGTGGAACTCGAATCCACCGTCTTCAGTGCCGGACTGTTCGTCGCGGGTGAAGGGTACGCCCTGGTCGATCAGCCATTGAATGGCCTCTTTGCTGTGCTCGACGGTGAAGCGCACGGCGTCTTCATGACACAAACCGCCGCCGGCGTTAAGGGTGTCATCGACGTGGGACTCGACGGTATCGGTGTCATCCAGGACGGCGGCGACCCCTCCCTGGGCCCAGAACGTCGAGCCATTGGCGAGGTCGCCTTTGCTCAATACGGCGATGCGCAAATGACCCGGCAAGGTCAGCGCAAGGCTCAAGCCGGCAGCACCGCTGCCAATTACCAGGACATCGTGTTGAAACTGTTGGCTCATTTCAGGATTCCGCTCAAAGCGACCCGGGTCGGGGTAGGCGCCAGACATCTGGACAGGCATGCCCGGCAGCCGCACAGCCCACTAGTATATAGAGGGGGGGAGCGGCACAATAGCCGAGCCGATATGGCATTGTGAAACTACTGTGACGGAAAACTGCTGACGCTTCGTCGGATGTTTTTTCCACCGGTTCGGCGTCAAGCGAACTGTATCGTGGATTTAACACTCTTTTTCGGCTCAGGGTTGAACAATGTCGGTTCTGCCAAGCTATAAATATTTGAACTTTTGCCAAAGGCCCAATATCAATAGACGGTTGCCTGAATCAAGGGACAGTGTCGGTTTCATCGCTGGATCGCGGTTGGGTCCTTGCCGGTCAAGCCGATGACAAGATTATTTGCGCAGCCGGGGAATCTCGCGCTGCGCTTTTCGTGCGTGCCGAATCAGAGCCCGCAGGAAACTTGCCTGGAGGGGGAGAACTTTTGCGAAAAGCCCGAGTCTATGTTTGCAAGCCCGGTCGTTTAGTAATGCAAGCCTCCTCCGAGCTTATCGAGGAGTGTTCATGCTAACCCAGGAAGAGGATCAGCAGCTGGTCGAACGCGTTCAACGCGGCGACAAGCGCGCATTCGATCTGCTAGTGCTGAAATACCAGCACAAAATTCTCGGGTTGATCGTGCGTTTCGTGCACGACACCCATGAAGCCCAGGATGTAGCGCAAGAAGCCTTTATCAAGGCCTATCGCGCACTTGGTAATTTTCGCGGAGACAGCGCGTTTTATACGTGGCTTTACCGCATCGCCATCAACACGGCGAAGAACTATCTGGTTTCACGCGGCCGTCGGCCGCCGGATAGCGATGTCAGTTCCGAGGATGCAGAGTTCTACGATGGCGATCATGGCCTCAAGGATCTCGAGTCGCCAGAACGGGCTTTGCTGCGGGATGAGATCGAAGGCACAGTCCATCGAACCATTCAGCAACTGCCAGAAGATTTGCGTACGGCTTTAACTTTACGTGAATTCGATGGTCTGAGTTACGAGGACATTGCGAGTGTCATGCAGTGTCCGGTGGGTACCGTGCGCTCCCGGATTTTCCGCGCCCGGGAGGCCATCGATAAAGCCCTGCAGCCGTTGTTGCAGGAAAACTAAAGACAGCGGCGACAGCCAAGAGAGGAACGCCATGAGTCGTGAAGCCCTGCAGGAATCGCTGTCCGCAGTGATGGATAACGAAGCGGACGAATTGGAATTGCGTCGGGTATTGAATGCCTGTGACGATGTTGAAACCCGTGAAACCTGGGCTCGTTATCAGATCGCTCGGGCGGTGATGCACAAGGATCTCCTGCTGCCACGCCTGGATATTGCCGCGGCTGTTTCTGCTGCATTGGCTGATGAAGCCGTACCGGCAAAAGCCACTCGTGGTCCATGGCGCAGCCTGGGTCGCCTGGCCGTTGCCGCTTCGGTGACACTGGCGGTACTGGCAGGTGTTCGTCTGTACAACCAGGACGAGATCGCTGGCGTCGAACTGGCGCAGCAATCCACTCAACCTGGCCTGGCTGTTCCACAAGTCAAGGGCCCGGCTGTTCTGGCAGGCTACAATGAGAGTTCGGAAGCCACGGGCCCGATGGCCAATGGCGTATTGCAAGGTCAACCAGGCTGGAACGATCAGCGTCTGCCAGGCTACTTGCGCCAACATGCTCAACAGGCTGCACTGAAAGGTACTGAGAGCGCTCTGCCTTACGCTCGTGCAGCAAGCCTGGAAAACCGTTAAGGAGGATCATGCGCGCCATACCTCTACTTACGCTATTGCTCAGTGGCTGGTTCGTTGTTCCAGCCCACGCCGATCAGGCTCAAGACTGGTTGACCCGCTTGGGCCAAGCCGAGCAGCAGCAAAGCTTTCAAGGTACTTTCGTCTACGAGCGTAACGGTAGTTTCTCTACCCACAATATCTGGCACCGTGTCCAGGATGGCCAGGTCCGCGAGCGTTTGGTCCAGCTCGACGGGTCCGCCCAGGAAGTCGTGCGCGTTGATGGACAGACTCAATGCGTCAGCGGCAACCTGATGGCAGGGCTGGGAGATACTTCCAGCTCGGCTGCTCGTGCACTTGATCCACAGAAGCTCAAGAATTGGTATGACCTTGCTGTCATCGGCAAGTCGCGCGTGGCCGGTCGCCCGGCAGTGATTGTTACGCTGACGCCGCGTGACCAGCACCGCTACGGTTTTGAACTGCATCTTGATCAACAAACCGGCCTTCCTCTGAAGTCATTGTTGCTCGATGACAAGGGACGGCTGCTGGAGCGCTTCCAGTTCACTCGACTCGATCCCGTCGCGGTCCCGACCGACAGTGACCTGCAGCCAGGCGCGGATTGCAAGACGGTGAAGCTCGACAGCGACAAGGCTTCGGCGGTCAAGGAGGCACGGGCCTGGCATTCGGACTGGTTACCGCCGGGTTTCGAACTGACCAGCAGTACGGCCCGCAAGGATCCCCAGACCAAGGTCCAGGTCAACAGCTTGATGTATGATGATGGCCTCGCGCGGTTTTCAGTGTTCCTCGAGCCTTTGAGTGGTAGCGGGGCCACCGATACCCGTACTCAACTGGGGCCAACCGTTGCCGTTTCCCGGCGTTTGAGTACGCCTCAAGGCGAGATGGTGGTGACAGTGGTGGGCGAGATCCCCATTGGCACTGCAGAACGGATTGCGTTATCCATGCGCACCGACGCTACTGCAACCCAGCAGTGACGTGAAATCGAAATGTTTCGTGAGCATTTCAATTTGCAAATCCCTCCAATATTTTTTATAGGTCAGAGCCCCTCGGCTCTGGCCTTGTTTGTTGTTCCCGGAACAAAAATACCGGCGTATCTTTCTCGGTGTTCCTTGCTCCATATCGCTTAACCATGCTCGTCGTAACGGGAGCCGTATGTCGATACCACGCTTGAAGTCTTACCTCTCCATTTTTGCCACCGTGCTGGTGCTCGGTCAGGCGGTCGCCGTTCAAGCGGTCGAATTGCCTGACTTCACGCAACTGGTCGAACAGGCTTCGCCTGCGGTGGTGAACATCAGTACCACGCAAAAGCTGCCTGACCGCAAAGTGAGCCAGCAGATGCCTGACCTCGAAGGCTTGCCGCCGATGCTGCGCGAGTTTTTCGAACGCGGCATGCCGCCGCAGCCTCGGTACCCCCGTGGCGATCGTCAGCGCGAAGCGCAATCCTTGGGTTCAGGTTTCATCATTTCGCCTGACGGCTACATCCTGACCAATAACCATGTGATCGCCGATGCCGACGAGATCCTCGTGCGTCTGTCCGACCGCAGTGAAATGAAGGCCAAACTCATCGGCACCGATCCTCGATCCGATGTGGCGCTGCTAAAAGTCGAAGGCAAGGACCTTCCGGTCCTGAAGCTGGGCAAATCCCAGGATCTGAAAGCCGGGCAATGGGTCGTAGCCATCGGCTCGCCATTCGGTTTCGACCACACCGTGACCCAGGGCATCGTCAGTGCCGTCGGCCGCAGTCTGCCGAATGAAAACTATGTGCCGTTCATCCAGACCGATGTGGCGATCAACCCGGGTAACTCGGGTGGGCCGCTGTTCAACCTCAACGGTGAGGTGGTCGGCATCAACTCTCAGATCTATACCCGTTCCGGCGGCTTCATGGGCGTATCGTTCGCGATCCCTATCGACGTGGCGATGGACGTTTCCAACCAGCTCAAAAGCGGTGGCAAGGTCAGTCGTGGATGGTTGGGTGTGGTTATCCAGGAAGTGAGCAAGGACTTGGCCGAATCGTTCGGCCTGGACAAGCCGGCCGGTGCGCTGGTTGCGCAGATACAGGATGACGGCCCGGCTGCCAAGGGTGGTCTGCAAGTTGGCGATGTGATCCTGAGCATGAATGGTCAGCCGATCATCATGTCCGCCGATCTGCCGCACCTGGTGGGCGCCTTGAAGGCAGGCTCCAAGGCTAATCTGGAAGTGATCCGCGAGGGCAAGCGCAAGAATGTCGAGCTGACGGTTGGCGCTATCCCGGAAGAAGGCAAGGAGCTGGACGACCTGCCGCTGTCGAGCATCGAGCGCAGCAGCAACCGCCTGGGCGTCTCGGTGGCGGAGCTGACGGACGAACAGAAGAAAACCTACGACCTCAAGGGCGGTGTGGTGATCAAGGAAGTCCAGGACGGCCCGGCGTCGATGATCGGCCTGCAGCCAGGCGATATCATCACTCACCTGAACAATCAGGCGATCGGTTCGGCCAAGGAGTTCACGGACATCGCCAAGGCGTTGCCAAAGAACCGTTCGGTGTCGATGCGCGTCTTGCGTCAGAACCGCGCGAGCTTCATCACCTTCAAGCTGGCTGAATAATCCACTCATCGGCTGAACGAAAAACCGCCTCGAAAGAGGCGGTTTTTTTTGGGGGGGGCTTTCACCTGTCTCACGCCATTCCCTGTAGGAGCTGCCGCAGGCTGCGATCTCTTGATCTTGCTTGATTAAAATCAAAAGATCGCAGCCTGCGGCAGCTCCTACAGGTTGTGTGTTATCCGGGTTTTGTTGAAGCGTCAGCCCATCATGTCCTTGATCATGCGTTCCTGCTCCATCAGCTCTCGCTGGCGGGCATCGATTCGCGACGCCAGCGGGAAATTGTTGCCGGCCTTGCGCTTGGCAAAATCGAGTTGCTGGATGGCCTGGCGATAGTCGCCCACCAGTGCGAAATACTCGGCACGCGCCTGGTGCAGGCCGATGATGTTGCCTGACAGGCCACGGGTTTCGGCAACCTGATACCATACGTCCGGATCGTCCGGGCGCGACTTGAGCAGGCCTTCGAGCGCTTTCTCGGCATCGGCGGCGCGGTTCTGTTTCAGCAGCAGGTCGACGCGTACCTGGTTCAGTGGATAATTGCCGGGGTATTGCGTCAGCATCCGGTCAACCCTGGACTGTGCATCCGGCAGGCGATTGTTGGTAATGTCCAAATCGACCTGGGCGAGGTTGTAGATAATCTCGTTCGGCGCCTTGGCCAGCAGCGGCTTGAGGTTTTCCCGTGCTTCGTTCAGTTGACCGCCTTTGATCTGCGCAATCGCAAGGCCGTAGCGCGCCGCATCGTTTTTCGGATTTTCCTCCAGCAGGGCGCGGAAACGCTTGGCGCCCAGGCCTGGGGTTTCCTCGTAGATCAACTGAACCCGCGTACGAATCAATTGATAACGCAGGGTGTCTTCGATGCCGCCCTTTGGGGCCTGCTCGGCACGGTTGCGGGTGTCGGCGATTCGCGATTCGGTGACCGGGTGAGTCAGCAAAAATTCCGGTGGCTTGGCGTCGAAGCGGTATTGGCGCCCCAGGCGTTCGAACATGGTTGGCATGGAACGGGGGTCGTAGCCGGCCTTTTCCAGGTTGAGGATGCCGATGCGGTCGGCTTCCTGTTCGTTCTGTCGGGAGAAGCGCCGTTGTTCCTGGATGGCTGCCGCCTGTGTGCCGGCAATCGCCGCAATACCGGCGTCGCCGGCGCCGGCCGCGGCAATCACGATGCCAGCCAGCAACGCGGCCATCATCGGTACCTGCATGCGCTGCTGGGCCTCGACACCGCGGGCAAAGTGGCGTTGCGACAAGTGAGCCAATTCGTGAGCCAGCACCGAGGCATATTCGCCCTCGGTCTGCGCATTGAGGAACAGGCCGCCGTTGACACCGACGATCCCGCCAGGCGCCGCGAACGCGTTGAGCTGTGGGCTGTTGATCAGGATGAACTCCAGGCGCCGGTCATTGACCTGGCTGGTCTCCACCAGGCGGTAGACGCTGGATTCGACGTAATCCTTGAGCTGCGGGTCGTTGAGCTGTGCTACCTGGCTGCGCAACAGGGCAAGCCAGGCGCGGCCCAACTGATACTCCTGTTGCGGCGAGACGATGGCAGAACTGGCGTCACCGAGTGACGGCAGGTCGTCGGCGAAGCCCGGTGAGGCGAGCAGGCAAGCGAGCGTCAGCAGGGTGGGGCGCAAAAAAGTCATGCACAAGGCCTTAGTCGACAAAGAGCTTACTGTAGCCGGACACCAGCCTTGCGACCAGATATTCTAGGCAGCTCAACCACCTGAACCGGAGTGATGCAATGATCGACGCTGTAGCCCATGACGTTGAACTCGACGCCAGTGGCCTCAATTGCCCGCTGCCGTTGCTCAAGGCCAAGATGGAACTCAACCGGATGGCCAGTGGCGCGGTGCTCAAGGTCATTGCCACCGATGCAGGCTCGCAGCGTGATTTCCGCACCTTTGCCCGATTGGCAGGTCATACGCTGCTTCGTGAAGAAGATGAAGCGGGCATTTACCGTTACTGGTTGAAAAAAGCCTGAAACCTGCTGCCTTCGATCTTAAGGATTATTGATGTTCAAAGTGTTGCGCGACTGGATTCAGCGCTATTTCTCAGACGAAGAAGCCGTGGTTCTGGCGGTCCTGTTGTTCCTGGCATTTACCGCCGTGCTGACCCTGGGCGGCATGCTGGCGCCAGTGCTGGCCGGGATGGTGCTGGCTTACCTGATGCAGGGCCTGGTGGTGAGCCTGGAACGAGTGCGCGTACCGGGCGGGGTCGCGGTGGGGCTGGTCTTCGCCCTGTTCATGGGATTGCTGCTGGTGTTCATCTTGGTCGTGGTGCCGTTGCTCTGGCATCAACTGATCACGTTGTTCAACGAATTGCCCGGCATGCTCGCCAAGTGGCAAACCCTGTTGCTGCTGCTGCCGGAGCGCTATCCGCATCTGGTGTCCGACGAGCAGGTGCTGCGGGCCATTGAGGCGGCGCGGGGCGAGATCGGCAAGTTTGGCCAATGGGCGCTGACGTTTTCGCTGTCGAGCCTGCCGTTGCTGGTCAACATCATGATCTACCTGGTGCTGGTGCCGATCCTGGTGTTCTTCTTTCTCAAGGACCGGCAAATGATCGGCCAGTGGGTTCGCGGCTACCTGCCCCGTGAGCGCGCGCTGATCACCCGCGTCGGTCGTGAGATGAACCGGCAGATCGCCAACTACATTCGTGGCAAGGTCATCGAGATTTTCATTTGCGGCGGGGTGACCTACATCGCCTTTGTCGTCCTCGAACTCAACTACGCGGCCCTGCTGGCCTTGTTGGTGGGCATCTCGGTGGTGGTGCCCTACGTCGGGGCGGTGGTGGTGACCGTGCCGGTGTTCCTGATTGCGCTGTTCCAGTGGGGCTGGAGCGATCAGTTCATCTATTTGATGGCGGTGTACGGGATTATCCAGACGCTGGACGGCAACGTGCTGGTGCCACTGTTGTTCTCGGAAGCGGTGAACCTGCATCCGGTGGCGATCATCTGCGCGGTGTTGTTGTTTGGCGGGCTGTGGGGTTTCTGGGGCGTGTTCTTCGCGATCCCCCTGGCGACGCTGTTCAAGGCCGTGCTGGATGCGTGGCCGCGCAAGGAGCCGATCGTGGCGCCGTTGCTTTAACGATCATCCCCGATCATTTCGTGGGGCTGATGGCCTCTTCCCGAGCAGGCTCGGTCCCACAGTTGATCCGCTTAACTGTGGGAGCGAGCCTGCTCGCGAAAGCGTCAAGACAGGCATCGAAGAAATCAGGCCTTATTCAATGCCTGCGCCGCCGCGAGAACCGCATCCACATGCCCCGGCACTTTCACGCCACGCCATTCCTGGCGCAACACACCGTCCTTGTCGATCAGGAACGTGCTGCGATCCACGCCCATGTATTCCTTGCCATAGAGCTTTTTCAGCTTGATCACGTCAAACAGCTGGCAGAGCGCTTCTTCCTTGTCGCTGATCAGCTCGAAGGTGAAGGCCTGCTTGGCCTTGAAGTTCTCGTGGGACTTGAGGCTGTCGCGGGACACGCCGAACACCTCGGTGTTGGCGGCCTTGAAGGCGTCCAGCTGGTCGCGAAAGCCCTGGCCTTGGGTGGTGCAGCCCGGCGTGCTGTCCTTGGGGTAGAAGTAGATCACTACCTGCTTGCCCTTCAGATCCGCGAGACGCACGGTTTGCCCGCTGGTGGCGGGTGCTTCGAAATCGGCAACCGGTTGGTCGAGTGCAACGGCCATGATGTTTCCTTACATTGGGTTCTGTGGGCGCCACGGTTCGATCAGGGCATCGAGGTTCAGCGCGTCGGCAAAGTCCAGGAACTGGTCGCGCAACCAGCTGATTTGCACGCCGGCCGGCAAGGTCACGGTAAACGTGGCATTGAGCATGGTGCCGCCGGTCTGGGGTGCCTGGTAGGTGTCACAGGTCAGGTTTTCCAGTTCGACGTTGTGGTCCATGAAGAACTGGCACAGCTCGTTGATGATGTCCGAGCGGTAGGCAGAGCTGACATACGCCACGTAGGGCAGGGCCTGGGGACGGTTCTCCAGGGCAGCGCTGCGCACCACGTTGACGGTAAAGGCGTGCCGTTTTGCCAAGGTCGGCAGGCTGCCCTCCAGGCGAGCCAGGGCGTCCCAGGTGCCGGAGATCTCGAGGACCAGCGCACTGCACTCGCCGTGACGCGTCAGGCGGGAGGTGACCACGGCGCAGCGATTTTCATGGCTGGCGCGGCACAGGACGTTAGTCAGCTCCATGGGGTTGGCGCCGAGGGCACTGATGACAAGGAATTGTTCGCGAACTGTGGGGGTGGACATGCAGCATTCCTAAAGCGATGAGCGGTCGGTACTTCTATCGGCTGGTTTTGCCGGGAGCGAGCCTGCGCATGCGAATCATCAAAGCCCCGGGCACAAGGTCACAACGTGGCTCCAGAGTGGCGGGAGCGGGGGTGGCAACGCTGGATCGGGGGCTTGAGATGTCGAAAATGGAGGCGCGAACCCGAAATACGAGCTTAGCAGTATCGATCAAAGTCTGAAGGGTAGCGAAAAGCAGCGCCAAGGGGAATGGCGGCAGCGCAGTACTTCGCTTGTGCAAGCATCTTGGCGCCAGTACCATTACGGCTCTCTTTTTCCGGCAGGAGCGGTTGCATGATTGCGGGCAGTATGGTGGCACTGGTCACACCCATGGATGCACAAGGTCGTCTCGACTGGGACAGCTTGAGCAAACTGGTGGACTTTCACCTGCAAAACGGCACCCACGCCATCGTGGCGGTCGGCACCACAGGTGAATCGGCCACCCTTGATGTGAGCGAACACATCGAAGTGATCCGTCGCGTAGTCAAGCAGGTCAACGGTCGCATTCCGGTCATCGCCGGCACCGGCGCCAACTCGACCCGCGAGGCGATCGAGTTGACCACCAACGCAAAGACCGCGGGCGCCGATGCTTGCCTGCTGGTCACGCCTTACTACAACAAGCCGACCCAGGAAGGCCTGTACCAGCACTTCAAGGCGATCGCCGAAGCCGTCGACATCCCGCAGATCCTCTACAACGTGCCAGGCCGCACCGCCTGCGACATGCTGGCCGAGACCGTGATTCGCCTGTCGAGCGTCAAGAACATCATCGGTATCAAGGAAGCCACCGGCGACCTGCAGCGCGCCAAGGCCATCATCGATGGCGTCGACAGCAACTTCCTGGTGATCTCCGGTGACGATGCCACCGCGGTCGAGCTGATCCTGCTGGGCGGCAAGGGCAACATTTCGGTGACGGCCAACGTCGCACCGCGTGACATGGCCGACCTGTGCATCGCCGCGCTGAACGGCGAAGCCGAGAAGGCGCGCGCCATTCACCAGAAGCTGATGCCACTCAATAAAACCCTGTTTATCGAGTCCAATCCAATTCCCGTGAAATGGGCGCTGCATGAGATGGGCCTGATGCCGGACGGAATCCGTCTGCCGCTCACCTGGCTCAGCGCTGAATGTCACGAACCGCTGCGGCAGGCCATGCGCCAGTCCGGCGTCCTGGTTTAATTGAGGAAGTACAACGCATGAAGCGAATGGCCGGACTTTCCGCACTTGCCCTGATCATCTCCAGCACCAGTGGCTGTGGATGGGTCTGGGGCCCGGAAGGTTATTTCCGTGACCGTGGTAGCGATTACCTGGAAGCGCAACAGACTGCACCCATGCAATTGCCGCCGGATGTCACCACCGCCAAGCGTCTGGATCCGCTGCTGCCGATTCCGCGCAACGTCGCCGATGACACCGCCAAGGGCGAGTACATCGTGCCTCGTCCGCAGCCGTTGTCGGCCGCGGCCGACGCCAGTGCCTACTCCCTGCAAAAGAGCGGCGATACGCGCTCGATCCTGGCGCAGAACCCGCCGGCGGAAGCCTGGCCCGTGGCCGTACAGTTCTTCCAGGACAACGGTTTCCGCCTGGACGAACAGCGCCCGCAAACCGGTGAATTCACCACGACCTGGCAGCGTTCCGACGAGCTGTCCGCCGCCATGGCCAAGCGCCTGAGCGCGGCCGGTGTCGGCACCGACAGTGAAACCCGCGTGCGGGTGCGCATCGAGCCGGGCGTACAGCGCAATACCAGTGAAATCTACGTGGTCAGCGCCGAGCGTCCTGCCGGCAGCACTGCCGATGTCCCCTTCACCAACCGTTCGGTCAACACCGGCCTTGACGCGGCACTGGTCGACGACATGCTGGCAAGCATGAGCCGCATTTCCGAGAAGGGTGGTTCGGTCTCCATGCTGGCCTCTCGCGATTCCGACGCGCCAAGTCGCGTCAGCCTCAGCGAAGACGGCAGCGGCAACCCGGTGCTGAACGTCGGTACCGACCTGGATCGTGCCTGGTCGAGCGTCGGTCGTGCGCTGGAACAGGGCGAGTGGCGCGTTGAAGACATCAACCGCAGCCTGGGCCTGTACTACATCAACCTCGCTGAAAAAGCCGAGAAGAAGGACGACAAGCCCGGGTTCTTCAGCGGTCTGTTCGGCAGTGCGCCGAGCAAGGAAGAAGTCGAGTCCCGTGCCGAGCGCTACCAGGTTCGCCTGAGCAAGGTGGGCGACAGCGTCCAGGTCACCGTCGAGAAAAACATCAATACCGTGGCGCCGGCTGACGTGGCGCGCAAGGTGTTGAGCGTCATTCAGGACAACCTGGGCTGATCACATGCGTTTTGCCGTTCTCGGCAGCGGTAGCCAAGGGAATGGCACGCTGATAGCCAGCGCTGATACGTATGTGCTGGTGGATTGTGGTTTCTCCCTGCGGGAAACCGAAAAACGCTTGCTGCGCCTGGGTGTAGATCCTGCGCAGCTAAGCGCGATACTCGTGACCCACGAACATGCCGACCACGTGCATGGCGTGGGTTTGCTGTCTCGGCGTTACAATCTGCCTGTCTACCTCAGTCGCGGGACCCTGCGCGGGATGCGCAAACCGGTCGAGCCCGCGGGCTTGCTGGCCGGTGGCGAACAACTGCAGATCGGCGACTTGAGCATTGAGGTCATTGCCGTGGCCCACGATGCGCAGGAGCCGACGCAATACGTTTTCAGTGACGGTGAGCGGCGCTTCGGCCTGTTGACCGACCTGGGCTCGTATTGCGACAAGGTGCTATACGGCTATCGCGACCTCGATGCATTGATGATCGAGGCCAACCATTGCCGGGACATGCTGGCTCGCGGTCATTATCCGTACTTTCTCAAGCAGCGGGTGGGCGGTGAGCTGGGACATTTGAACAACCATCAGGCGGCATTCCTGGTGTCCGAGTTGGGCTGGAAAGACCTGCAACACCTGGTCCTGGCCCATCTGAGCAGCAAGAACAACCTGCCGCGGCTGGCCCGGCAATGTTTTGTCGACACCCTCGGGTGCGACCCGGACTGGCTGCAACTGGCCGATCAAGATTCAGGGCTCGACTGGCGACACATCGCCTAGCCCACCTACTTAGCAAGCGGAGCCCATCATGGAAAAACGTGAAGAACTGTACCGCGGCAAAGCCAAATCGGTTTACAAGACCGACGACGCCAACCGCTTGATCCTGCTGTTTCGCAACGACACTTCGGCGTTCGACGGCAAGCGCATCGAACAGCTCGACCGCAAAGGCATGGTGAACAACAAGTTCAATGCCTTCATCATGCAGAAACTCGAAGCCGCCGGCGTGCCGACTCAATTCGACAAGCTGCTGGGCGACAACGAATGCCTGGTGAAGAAGCTCGACATGATTCCGGTAGAGTGCGTCGTGCGTAACTACGCCGCCGGCAGCCTGGTCAAGCGCCTGGGTGTTGAAGAAGGCATGAAGCTCAACCCTTACACCTTCGAACTGTTCCTGAAGGACGACGCCAAGGGCGACCCGTTCATCAATGAATCCCACGTCGTGGCGTTCGGTTGGGGTACTGCCGAGCAACTGGCGCGCATGAAGGAGCTGTCGCTCAAGGTCAACGAAGTGCTGACCAAACTGTTTGACGACGCCGGCCTGCTGCTGGTCGACTTCAAGCTGGAATTCGGCGTGTTCCACGACGGCTCCATCGTCCTGGGCGACGAATTCAGCCCGGACGGCTGCCGCCTGTGGGACAAGGCCACCATGAAGAAGATGGACAAGGACCGCTTCCGCCAGGGCCTCGGTGACGTCATCGAAGCCTACGAAGAAGTCGCCAACCGTCTGGGCGTACCGCTTTAATCGACGCAAGCATCTGATAGCACAGAAAAAATTGCGAAAGAGGGTTTGCTTTCGGCAAAAGTGTTGTTATGATGCGCGCCGTTGGAGAGATGCCAGAGTGGCCGAATGGGACGGATTCGAAATCCGTTGTACCTTCACCGGTACCTAGGGTTCGAATCCCTATCTCTCCGCCATTACATGGAAAAAGCCCCGTAGCTGAAAAGTTACGGGGCTTTTTTGTTTGTGCGAACAACGGTCAGGGTTTTTAGCCACGCGGGGTACGCGGGGCCAATCAGTTACCCATGGTGACGTGGGTGATGATTTCGTTCTCGACCAGCAGGTTGATGCGTGCAGGGTTGTAGTCCTTGGTCATGATGAACCCAATACCCGTCGGGCGCACTGCCAGGCAGGTCTTGTTGGCGAGTTCTGCGCGAAGCTCCTCGGTGTATTGCCGACCGATGTATTGTTTGGCGGTTTCCAGGTGTTGATTCAAATCGGTAGTCATGTATTGCTTCCTTGCGATCATTGAAATGAGCGATGTGCTCCCGTCATCCGGACTGGATGACACGGGAAATTCTGGAGCAACTGCGCTGCTTTATCACCCGTTTGACTGTGTCGCGATGTTTGCCTTCGCCGTCCGCACTAAAGGGATTTAGAGCCCTGCGCGTGAGCCTGTTGGCACTGAGCGCCAATCGCTCATGACATTCGCTCAGTCGCGTAGACACCGCTTGTTACACCTCCCTAAACTGTCGATTGTTTTTGAGCGGGGTCAATGGATGAATCGCAACGAGCTACGCAAGGCCGACATCAACCTGATGGTGGTGTTTGAAGCGTTGATGCTGGAACGCAACGTTACCAAGGTGGCGAAGAAGTTGTTCCTCGGTCAGCCGACCATCAGTTCGGCGCTCAACCGCTTGCGTACCCTGTTCAACGATCCGTTGTTCATACGCGTCGGGCATCGCATGGAACCGACGGCGCGGGCTGAGGAGATCTTTCGGCATTTGTCGCCGGCGCTGGATTCGTTGTCGGTGGCGTTGAGCCTGACCCATGATTTCGACCCGAGCAGCAGCACCATGACTTTTCGCATCGGGATGTCCGACGATGTCGAGTACGGCCTGTTGCCGCCGTTGCTGCGGGCGTTGCGCCAGGAAGCGCCGAAGGTGGTATTCGTGGTGCAGAATGTCGATTACTGGCGCATTCCCGACTTGCTGGCGTCTGGTGATATAACGGTCGGCGTCAGCCAGACCCGCGGCCTTCCAGCCAACGCCAAGCGCAAGTTGTTGCGGCACATCCAGCCCAGCGTGTTACGAGCCGATGCCAGCGATACACCGCTGACGGTCGATGAGTACTGCTCGCGCCCTCATGTGCTGGTGTCCCATATTGCCAACGTCAGTGGTTTCGCTGACGAGTGGTTGTCTGCGATCGGTCGCTCGCGCCAGGTGGTGCTCTCGGTGCCGCAGTACAGTTCATTGCCGGCCCTGCTCGCCGGTACCGATCTGCTGGCCAGCCTGCCGGATTACACGGCAGAGGCCATGGCGGCGTCCGGTCAGTTGTTCAAGGAGCCGTTTCCGTTCAAGACGCCGACCCTGGAATTGTCCATGGTCTGGCTCAGCCACGTCGACAGCGACCCTGCCGAGCGCTGGTTGCGCTCACGACTTGAAGCCTTCATGGGCGAGCGCAATCTGTTGTCGCTGCCCCAGTGAACAGGTGGCGCTGTGCTATATGTAAGAATTTGCCCCAACCCATAGGAGTGATGTCATGCCTCACCTGCACCTGGAATACACCGCCAACCTGCCTGACCTGAACGCCGATGTTGCGTTGATGCGCCTGAACAATACGTTGGTGGGGTCCGGTCAGTTCGGTGCCGAAGTCGACATCAAGAGTCGAGCGGTGAAGCTCGAGACGTTCAGGGTCGGCACGGCATTGGCCGAGCGGGCGTTCGTGCATGTGAAGCTCGCGATACTGAGCGGTCGCTCGGAGCAGATCAAGAAACAGTTGTCGGAAAGCCTGCTGGCGGTGGTCAGGGATCTGTGTGAATGGCCGGCAGAGGTGGAACTGCAGCTGTGCGTGGAGATTCTCGATATCGATCGGGAATCATATTCGAAGACATCTGTGGGTCATTGAGCCGTATCGCGTCATTGTTCAGGTTGACCAGGCGTCTCTAAACCATAGGCGGGTTACGACTCATGGCCGGTATTCGGAAAGTTGCTCAGCTGGGCTGCTCATCGCAAGCTGGAACCTATGCCAAGGGGCGCCCGAGCTATCCAGGCGAGCTGGTTAGTTGGCTTAGAGAAGCGCTTGAGATTCATCCGGGAGCGACGGTTGTTGATTTAGGCGCCGGCACCGGTAAATTCACTCAGTAGTCATTGAGCGTGGCCGGGCGCGCCGGTGCTTTTACGCTTGCGCGCAGGCCGCGATCACTTGCTCACGTAACCAGGCGTTGGCGCTGTCCTGATCGGTGCCTTGGCGCCACTGCATGTCGAGGGTGAATCCGGGCAGGCCATCGGGCGCTTCACAGCGTTCGAAGGCGCTCTCATCGGCCAGCAATTGCTGGATGCGTCGGGGCAGGGTGAGGAGGAAGTCGGTGCCGCTGATCATCTTCAGGGCTGCGCCGTAGCTGTTGGCCCGCGCGACGATCTGGCGTTGCAGGGCTTGCTGGGCCAACCAGCCGTCAACCATGTTGCTGGTGGATGTCCAGGGTGTCGGAAACACATGCCGGCGCTCGATGAAGGTTTGCAGGCCCAGGCGTGGTTGCGACGGGGCCGCACGACGGTCGAAGACGCAGACGAAGTCATCTTGCAGCAACGTGTGCACATTGAAGTCAGCGTGCCTTCGATGGAAGTCCGGACCGAAACCGATTGCCAGATCGAGGCTACCATCGCGCAGTGCCTGGGCCGGTATGTCGGTTTCGAGCTTGTGGACATTGACCGTCACTGCATGCTCGAAGCGCGCGAAGCGTTTCAACAGGTGGGGTAGAACCAGTTGCTCGAAGTATTCCGGTGCACAGAGATTGAAAACCGTCGGCTGCAGGGACGGATCGAACGCTGACGCACTGGCATGGCACAGGTTGATGCTGTCGAGGATCTTCAGCACGTGGGGGTACATGCTGTCGGCCTTATAGGTGGGACGCATCCCGGTGCGGGTATTGATGAACAATTCGTCTTCAAACCCGGCGCGCAGTTTTTTCAGGCAGTAACTCACGGTGGACTGGCTGACGCACAGCGCCTCGGAAACGCCGGAGACGCTGTTTTGCTCATACACGGCGACGAATACCATCAAATCCTGCATGTCGAGCTTTCGTAGCACGTTACTGTTCAGCATCCTTTCCGGCTCATGCGCAAACTTGTGCGAACGATCCTAAAGCAATGAGGGCAGCAGGAGAATCTTTCACAGGCATGCGAAGCGCGCTGCGAGTCAGTGCATGTGCCTGGGGTAATGCCGTGGATCGAAGCGCAACGCCATCAGGATCATCAGTGCCATGGCCCCGGTGAGTGACCACCAGGCCCATTCGAAAGTGCCGAACTGATCGCGGATCATCCCGGCAACCAGCGGCGAGAGGCCGGCGATCAGATAGCCGATGCCTTGCACGAACGCCGTGAGCCCCCCGCGCGTCGGGGATCGTCCAGATGATCCAGCGAGACAATCAGGCTCATGGGGAACAGTCCGCCTATTCCCAGCCCCAGCAGGCATGGCCACAGAAGGCCGAGATGTTCGGGGCTCAGGATCAACCCGCAAAAGCCAGCCATGATCAGCGCCAATAGCACCACCAGCACCAGGCGTCGATCACGGCTACGGTTGGCGATGGCCGGAGTCAGCAGGCCGGACAACACCTCCATGGCGGTCAGGAAGCCCAACAGCAACCCGGCGTTTTCTTCACTCCAGCCTTTTTCTACGTAATACGGGGCCAGCCACGCCAGTACGCAGGTGTAGGACGCCGTGCCCAGCCCGAAAAAAGCCGCAAGCAACCAGGCACGTGGATGGCTGAAGAACGAGCGGTTGCTCGAGGAAGCCGGCATCGGCGCCCCCGCTCGCTGGCTGCACCAGAACAGCAGTGCAATCACGGCCAGCACCGCCCAAATCGCCAGGCCGATGCGCCAACTGCCTGTACGGACCATCACCAGTGGGGCGAAGGCGGCCGCAATGGCGGCGCCGCCCATGATCGACGTGACGTAGAGCCCCATGCACAGGGCCACGTTGTCGCTGAATCGGGATTTGATCAGCGTCGGCATCAGTGCCTGGATCAGGGCGATGCCGATGCCGGCGAGCACGGCGCTAAGGATCAGTTCCAACGCAGTATCGAGGAACAATCGCGCAGCAGTGGCCAGGCCGATGACCAGCAGCGACAGTACGACCGTGCGGCGTTCACCGAGGCGTTGGCTGACCGCCAGTCCAAAGAACATCGCCAGCCCCATGGTCATGACCGGCAGCAGGGTCAGCAGCGACGCGAGACTGAAACTCAGCGGGATATCGCCGCGAATCGCCGACAGTAAAGGCCCGACGGCGGCCATAGAGGGGCGCAGGTTGAGGGCGACCAAAATGATGCTGAACATTATCCACAGCGCGGGACGGGAGGTTTCGCGAATGTTTTCCATAATCGGACCTTGATGAATCAGGAGCCGATTAGGCGCGAGTGGTTGGCAAGCGGCAAATCAGAAAGTCTTGCGCACTATCGGGAAATTAAATACGGCTGACATCAGCATGACTTGCAGCCTTCAGATGCTTAGAGCCCCGAGCTTGCTGAACAAGACCTGAACGATTCTCAAATAAGTCGAAAGTTTCATCGTGCATCCGGTCGGCAACCAATCGTTGGCTTCTTTTTCACGAAAAATTGATGGTCGGATGCCTAAAGTTGGTGTCGCCGCGATAAATGAAATTTTCACATTTGTCGCAGGCACTTCTTTTCAGGAACAGTCGATCACCATGTTGAAGATTAAAGCCGTGCGCCCGGAGTGGGTGACACTGATTGCCAGCGCCTTTTTATTGACTGCCTTCAATTTTGTATTGTGGCAGCACCTTTTCGAAATCACCACCGCGGACGGTAAAGGCATCGTCATGCGCGTGGCGTTCGGTGCGATGATCCTCGCGGCTTTCAACATTATCCTGACTCTGCTGGCGTTCCGGCCGGTGCTCAAGCCCGTGCTGACCCTGTTGTTCATGATCAGCGCGGGCGTGGCGTATTTCATGGGGCAATACGGCGTCCTGATCGACGTAGGCATGTTGCGCAACTTCGCTCAAACCAACGCCACGGAAGTGCGTGACTTACTGTCTTTAAAGTTGCTGGCTTATATTGTTTTCCTCGGTGTACTGCCGTCCTGGTTGTTGTGGAAAACGCCGGTTAGTTATCGACGCTGGCATCGCGAGTTATTAAGCAAGACACTCGTGACTGTTGCCTCGGCGGCGGTCATTGGTGGTGTCGCGCTGATTAATTATCAAGGGCTTTCTTCACTGTTTCGCAATCACCATGAACTTCGCCTGATGGTGGTGCCCAGCAACTACATTGGTGCGTTCTCCGGTTACTTGCGCGAGCAGGTCGCGTCAGCGCGCCAGCCCTTCGTCAAAATCGGTGAAGACGCGCAGCGCAATCCTGCCGTGCAAAACCATGATCGCAAGTCCCTGACGGTTCTGGTGGTCGGTGAGAGTGCCCGCGCCGAGAACTTCGGCATCCTCGGCTATAACCGCGACACCACGCCGAAACTGGATAAGGAAGCCGGGCTGATCGCGTTTACCGACGTGAAATCCTGCGGTACTGAAACGGCGGTGTCGGTGCCTTGCATGTTCTCCAATATGGGGCGCAAGGATTACAACGCGAGCAAGGCCAAGAACGAAGAAGGCCTGCTGGATGTACTCAAGCGGGCGGGCCTCGATGTGATCTGGCGTGACAACCAGTCTGGCTGCAAAGGCACCTGCGATCGCGTCACCCTCGACGACGTCAGCAATCTCAAAGACCCGGTGCTGTGCGCCAACAGTGAATGCCGCGATGAAATCCTGCTGCAAGGTTTGCAACATTTCATCGATACCCTGGATAAAGACACGGTACTGGTATTGCACCAGATGGGCAGTCACGGTCCGGAGTATTACAAACGCTATCCGAAGGAATTCGAGCGCTTTACCCCGGTCTGTCAAAGTAATGCACTGAACAATTGCAGCCGCGAAAGCATCATCAATGGCTATGACAATACGCTGGTGTATACCGACCATGTGCTGTCGACACTGATCGATCTGTTGCGCAGCAACCAGGACAAAGTTGATACCGCGATGCTGTATCTGTCGGACCACGGCGAATCCCTGGGCGAATACAACTTGTTCCTCCATGGCACGCCTTACATGCTGGCACCGGAACAACAGAAACATGTGGCGATGCTGGCCTGGTTCTCCGACAGCTATCAGAAGTCGTTCTCGGTGGACACCCATTGCCTGCAAATGAGCCGTGAAAAGCCCTTGAGCCAGGACAACCTGTTCCATTCGATGCTGGGGCTGCTGGAGGTCAACAGCAAGGTTTATAACCAGGACCTGGATATGTTTTCCGGGTGCCGCAGGGCGGCGATCGATGGCGTACTGGCCAAAGATTGAGTGCTGCGATCCCTATTTCATACGACGGCCTGCGGCCTGCACTTCTACGCTCGAGAGCCCATGCACATGCCTGCTCAGTCACCTTCCGCCATCGAGCTCGAGTTCGCCCGGCATTATGACCAGGAGCACGCCCGCGTCTGCCTGCAGCCGCGAGCGCAAGGCCTGGGCGTGCGCCTGGCGTTCTGGCGTGACGAGCAAATGGTGCGCCGGGCGCTCAAGGTCGCCGGCGAACCGGGCCTGATTCTCGATGTGGCTTGCGGTGTGGGGCGCTACTGGTCAGTGCTGGGTGAGCATGCGAATCGAGTGATTCTCGCGACGGATCAGTCCCAGGCTATTCTCGAGCACGCCCGTACCCACCATCCGCAGAGCCTCATGAAGCGAGTCCGGACCTTTCAAAGCTCCGCCTTCAACATTGGCTTGCCGGAAAATGCCGTTGACAGCATTTTTTGCATGCAGCTGTTTCAGCACATTGCCTGTCCCGAACTTCGTTTGGCGATGTTGGGCGAATTTTACCGGGTCAGCCGCGATACGGTGATTGTGACGGCGCGTGTCGCAGGCCGTTTCAAGGGGTTGCGCACCGACGGACAGGGGGCTGCAGCAGGGCCACTGGTCAGTAAGACCGAGCTCGAGACGCAATTCAAGCGGGCAGGTTTGCGCGTGCTCAGCCATCAGGATTTTCTGCCCGGCCTCGCAACGAGGCGGATTTACGTACTGGGTAAGGTCGGTTAGGCCAGGTTTGTCAGGCTATTCTTGCAGTCAGGCAGGCATTTTCGCTAAAGCTCTTGTTCAGTGGATGCGCGGAAATCGTCGGGGGCGATATATACTGCGCGCCATTCTTCAAGGGAGAGCCGTGTGGCCATCGATATTCACTGGATTCGCGACAACGATAGCCTCGGTCGGTTTTGCACCGAGTGGCAGCAGCTGCCGTTCGTTGCCCTCGACACCGAATTCATGCGGGTCGACACCTTCTACCCGATCGCAGGCCTGCTGCAGGTCGGCGATGGCGAACGTGCCTACCTGATCGATCCGCTGACCATCGATAACTGGCAGCCGCTGGCCGCCTTGCTGGAAAATCCAGCGGTGGTCAAGGTTGTCCATGCGTGTAGCGAAGACCTCGAAGTCCTGCTGCGCCTGACCGGCAGCCTGCCGGCACCGCTGTTCGATACGCAGTTGGCCGCCGCTTACCTGAACCTGGGTTTTTCCATGGGTTATTCGCGGCTGGTGCAGGAGGTATTGGGGATCGACCTGCCCAAGGGCGAAACCCGTTCCGACTGGCTGCAACGCCCGCTTTCCGAGACCCAGATCAGCTACGCCGCCGAAGATGCCGTGCACCTGGCGGAAGTTTTCGTGAAATTGCGCCCGCAACTCTCCGACGACAAATACGCCTGGGTCCTGGAGGACGGTGCGGAGCTGGTGGCTAACCTGCGTCGCGAAATCGATCCGTTCGAGGTCTATCGCGACGCCAAGCTGGCCTGGAAATTGTCCCGCGCGCAGCTTGCTGTGTTGCGTGAGCTCTGCGCCTGGCGCGAGCAGGAGGCGCGTGCCCGTGACCTGCCGCGCAACCGCATCATCCGTGAGCATTCGCTGTGGCCGCTGGCGCGCACGCAACCGGACAACCTCGGCGCATTGGCGAAAATCGAAGACATGCACCCGCGTACCGTGCGTCAGGACGGCGAATTTTTGCTTGATCTGATCAAGCGCTCTGCCAGTGTGTCGCCCGAGCAATGGCCGCCCGCCGTGCCTGAGCCGTTGCCGGTGGACGCCGCCGCGCTGCTCAAGCGACTCAAAGCCATCGGCCAGGCCGAAGCCGAGCGCTTGAACATCGCGCCTGAGCTGATGTTGCGCAAGAAAACCCTGGAAGCCTTGCTCAAGAGCGGCTTCCCCAATGGTCCCTATCAATTGCCTGATTCGCTGCGTGGCTGGCGCCGCGAGTTAATGGGCCAGGCGCTGCTCGACAGCCTGGCCACCCCCGGAGAACAGCCTTGAAACGTATTTGCTCCATCTACCGCAGTTCGAAAAGAAACGAGATGTACCTCTATGTGCTCAAGAGCGATGCTCTGGAGCGTGTGCCAGAGCCCCTGATGGCTGCCTTCGGCAAAGCTATCCACGCGTTTGACCTGGTATTGAGCCCTGAGCGCAAACTGTCGCGCGAGGACATCACCGTCGTGCTGGAAAACCTCGAAAAGCAGGGCTATCACCTGCAAATGCCGCCAGCGGAAGACGAATACATCGAGCACTTGCCGGAAGAATTGCTGCGACGCAACGACCCCATGTGATCGACACTGGAATGATTTTGGCAAGGGCCGCATGGACGGAGCAGGACTCTGTCGGCGGCCGTCTGCACTGTTTTTCGAAAGGTTTGAAGCATGCGCGTCCTGATTGCTGAACACGATCACCCGGTCTACGCCCGATTGTTGCAAGAGGCTGTGCCAGAGGTGGAAGTACTGACCAGCGGCGATTCCGCTGAACTGGCGCGTCTGGCTGCCGATTGCCCGGTCTGGCTCGGCCAGCCCGACTTGCTGGCGACCCTGTTGCGCCAGGGGCATCAGCCTCAATGGTTGCAATCGACCTGGGCCGGCATCACGCCGCTGCTGGCCGATGGCTTGCCTCGGCACTATCGCCTGACTCGCGCGGTGGGGATTTTTGGTCAGGTCATGGCCGAATACGTGCTCACCTACATGCTCGGCCACGAACGTGAAGTGCTGGCACGGTTGGTCAGCCAGGTCGAGCGCAAATGGGACAGCCGTCACGGCCAAAGCCTGGCGGGGCGCAAGGTGTTGATCGTCGGTACCGGTGATATCGGGCAGACCGTGGCGCAATTTCTCGTACCCTTTGGTGTGCAGCTGTATGGCATCGCCAGCGAAGCCCGTGAGCAGGCACCCTTTATCGAAGTCGGTTTGCTGGCGGACCTGCCTCGGTTGGTCGGTGAAGTGGATTATGTGATCAATCTGCTGCCAAATACCCCGAACACCCACGATATCTACGATGCAGCGCTGTTCAAGCAGTTCAAGCCCAGCGGCTTGTTCATCAACGTCGGGCGCGGTGTAGCGGTGGTGGACGCGGATCTGGTCGAGGCCTTGAAAGAAGGGCACCTGGTGGGCGCCGTGATTGACGTCTGTCGCCAGGAGCCGCTGCCGCAACGCCATCCGTTCTGGACGGCCTTCGGCCTGCTACTGACGGGCCATAGTTCGGCACCGACTTCGCCATCGCTGATGGTGAATCTGTTCGTCGAAAACCTGCGGGCGTATCAGGCGGGTGAGGCGTTGCGCGGGGAAGTGGATTTCAATCGCGGGTACTGAAGACACCTCAATCAAAATGTGGGAGCGGGCTTGCTCGCGAATGCGGTGTGTCAGTCGACTTCAACTTGATTGACACACCGCATTCGCTAGCAAGCCCGCTCCCACATTGTTTTGCGGTGTGGCTTAGAGGGTGAAATCGCCTTCAGCGGCGAGTTCGTTCAACGGCCGCCGCGGGCTTGGCTCTTCGCGTGCTTGCAGGTACTGCGCCAGTGTCGCTTTATCCCCCAGCTTCCCGACTGCCACGGCGGCATGCAGGGCATAGCCTTCAGGAATGTTCAGCGCCTTGCGGGTCAATTCCTGATCGAAACCAGCCATGCCGTGGGTATGCCAGCCACTGATGCTGGCTTGCAGCGCCAGGTGGCCCCAGGCGGAACCGGTGTCGAACGTGTGCCACAGCGCCGGTGTTTCTTCGGTGGCGCCAGGCGCGGTGAAGGTGGTTTTCGAGATCACGATCACCAACGCCGAGGCGTGTTGCGCCCAGCTGCGGTTGAATTCGTTCAGCAAGCCCAGGTAACGCTCCCAGTTCGGCGTATCCCGACGCGCATAGAGAAACCGCCAAGGCTGCGAGTTGTACGCCGACGGTGCCCAGCGCGCAGCTTCGAAGAAGCTCAGCAGGGTTTCCTCAGGAATGGTTTCGCCCGTGAAGGCGCGGGGCGACCAGCGATCGGTAAACTGCGGATGGATGGCGTAATCGGCAATGCGTGGATTTGCACTCATCAAGAGATTCCTTGCTACGTTTGAAAGTGGGAGCGACGCAAAACCCTACTTGGCGGCGCAATAACTGACAAGCCTGTTGTACCGACAGTCGCCAATGCTTGGCCCGCAGGGCTGCGGGCACTAGACTGGCGGCCTTTTCACCACCTGATGTCGATGCTCGAACCATGGCCGCCAAAGTAGAACCGTTCTGGATACGCAAAACCCTCGATCAACTCGATCAGCAGGAATGGGAATCGCTGTGCGATGGCTGTGGCCTGTGCTGCCTGCAAAAGCTCGAAGATGAAGATGACAACAGCGTCTATTACACGCGTATCGCCTGCAAACTGCTGGATTTGAAAACCTGCCAGTGTAGCGATTACCCCAACCGTCGCGCCTCGGTGCCAGACTGCATCCAGCTCACACCGGGTAAGGCCGACGAGTTCAAATGGCTGCCACCGACCTGCGGCTATCGCCTGGTCAGTGAGGGCAAGGATCTGCCGTTGTGGCATCACCTGGTGTGCGGTGATCGCGACGCGGTGCACCACGAACGTATATCCCAGTCCGGGCGCATGCTTGCCGAAGGCAGCGTGGCTGAAGAGGATTGGGAAGACCATCTGATCTTCCGCGCAGGTTAAGGTTTTACAAAGGAGTGTGTATGGCTGTGGGATGGCGGCGGGCGCTGGCCGTTGGGTTATTGACCCTGAGCGCTCCCGTGTGGGCGGCGACGAAGAAGGTCGATCTGGATTACCACGTGCGCCTGTTGCCGCAAAGCGACCAGGCTGAAGTGCGGCTCACCCTGGCCCAGGGCTCGGCGGTACGCAGCCTGGATTTCAACCTCGGCGACGGCAGCCATTACAGCGATTTCAAGGCTGATGGCCAATGGCAGCAGACACCGGGCAAACTCACCCGTGGCGTATGGCTCCCGGCGGGGGACAAGGCCAGCCTGACTTACCGGGTTCGTATCAGCCATGGCCGCAAGAGTGGCAGCTTCGACACGCGCATGACCCCGGCCTGGGCGCTGATGCGCGGTGACGATCTGGTGCCACCCGCCAAAATCGATCAGCAGGACGGTATCGAATTGGTGTCACGCCTGGAATTCGAGCTGCCCAATGGCTGGCAAAGCGTCGAGACCGCCTGGCCGCGCATCGGCAAGAACAAGTTTCGCATCGATAATGTTTCCCGGTTGTTCGACCGGCCCACGGGCTGGATGCTGGCGGGTCACCTCGGTAGCCGACGTACCCGATTGGGTGAAACCGAAGTCACCGTCACCTCACCGCGAGGCCAGGGCATGCGGCGCATGGACGTGCTGACGCTGCTGACGTTTGTCTGGCCCCAAGTGCAAGCCGTGTTTCCTCGTCACCCGACCAAGTTGTTGATTGTCGGCGCCAACGACCCGATGTGGCGTGGCAGTCTCTCGGCGCATGAGTCAATTTACCTGAATGCCCGCCTGCCGCTGGTCAGTGAAAGCGGTACGAGTGCGTTGGTACGCGAGTTGGCCCAAGTGTTCGGGCGGATCAATGATCAGCAGCGCAGCGATTGGATCAGCGAAGGGTTTGCCGAGTACTACGCCATCGAACTGGTGCGCCGGGCCGGCGGTATGAGTGATGAGCGGTACGAGGGCCTGCACAGGAAGCTGGTCAAGGACAGCCAGAAAGTCACCAGTCTGCGCGGCGAGCAGATCAATGCTGCGCAGTTGGCCAAAGCGGTGCTGTTGCTGCAGGAACTGGACCGCGAGATTCGCCTGAAGACCCGAAACAAGCGCTCGCTCGATGATGTGATGCGCGGGGCGATGCATCTGGGGAGCGTGGATACCAAGGAATTCGTGCAGCTTAGTGAGAGCGTGATTGGAGAGTCTTCCAAAGTCCTTGATACAGGGTTGCTTCAATAAAGATCAAAAAATCGCAGCCTGCGGCAGCTCCTACATTGGGGGGCGTACACCCTGTAGGAGCTGCCGCAGGCTGCGATCTTTTGCTTTAAGGTTTCGGCGACTTCAAAGAATCATTGCCGGTCACGGTGGCGGTTTTGGTCGCCGCTTCGGCATTGGCCTTCAGCGTCCTCAACTCTTCCCCTGCACGCTCGATCTTCGCCCGCACGTTATTCATGTCCTGACGGCTTTTTTCCAGCAGGCTTTTTGCCGAGCTGTGACCGGTGATGCCACGGGCCAGGGCCACACCGCCGATGGCCACCTGGATCAAGCCGAGCAGGCCGCCACGACGCAAGCCCTTGCCGACCATTACTACGCCGCCAGCCAGTGAGCCGATGCGTTCCCAGCCCTGTACATTCTGCTCGGAAGAGGTCTGGAACGGGGTGGATTCGATGCGCTCTACGCGTTTGAGTTCGCTCATGATCTGACTCCAGGCTTGAGTAATGGATAGATAAGCTGACTGCTTCGACTGGCCACTTGTTCCATCGAATGTATGGCGATTCAGCGGAATTTCGGCCCGGAACGGGTGTTGAGGCCCTTGGCCATGCGGTCGTAGAGCACGACATTGACCGTGGCGGCGAGGTTCATGCAGCCGGTGGTCGGGATATAGACCACGTCTTCGCACCAGTCACGGATCTCTTTGTCCAGCGAGCCGTCTTCCGGGCCGAAGATATACAACGCGCGGTCTGGATGGGTGTACTCCGGCAACGGGCGGGCACCTTCGACAAGTTCCACGGCAACGGGTACGCAGTTGAGGGGCAGGATTTTCTTCAGGTCGTCGATGCCGATCAGGGGGATATCGTAATGAACGCGCTTGGTGTCGGTGACGAAGTCGGCGGCGCGCTCATAGCGCTTGCCGGTGTAGAACACCGACGCCACGCCATAACAGCCTGCGGCGCGCATCACCGAACCGACGTTCTCCGGTGACTTGGGGTTATATAAACCAATGCAGCTGTACCGTTTGTCTGCCACGAGCGGGGTGCCTTTGGGAAAAAAGCACGATTATACGGGGATTGGGTGGCAGCGGTCAGTTTGGAGATTGAGCAATCGCCTTCGCGAGCAGGCTCGCTCCCACAGGGGATTTTCGCTGCAACAGAGATCCAGTGTGGGAGCGAGCCTGCTCGCGAAGGGGCCGGCTCGGGCGCTGAATATCTTCAGTCTTCTTTCTTCATCAACCCCGCCAACGCCGCAAACGGGTTATGCGTTGCCTTGGCGATTTTTGGCGTGCTCAGCGAGCCCTCACCGAAATATTGCTGGTCGGTATAACGCGAGTGTTCGTTGTCGTGGCAGTACAGGCACAACAATTCCCAGTTCGAACCGTCCTGGGGGTTGTTGTCGTGGTTGTGGTCGCGATGGTGAACGGTCAGTTCGCTCAGGCGCTTGCCGGAGAATTCACGGGCGCAGCGGCCGCACACGTGCGGGTACATCTTCAGGGCCTTGTCGCGGTAGCCCATTTCCTTGTCGCGCTGGTTGTCGGCGAGGATGCGGTCCAGCTTCGAGGTGTTGGTCGGGGTGGACGAACTCATGGGTTCACCTTTGTTGAATGACTAATGACGGTATAAACGCAGTTTAGCTCAGCCCTTGAGCTTCTCGGCAATCCAGATGGTGTGGCGGGTGCCCTTGTTGCCGTGGGCGAAGACCTGCACTTCCTCGGCCTTGAAACCGGCTTTTTTCAGTTTGTCGGAAAACTGTCGGTCTGCGCTGGCCGACCAGACCGCCAGCACGCCCCTGGGTCGCAAGGCCTTGGCGCAGGCGCTCAGGCCCCCGGCGGAGTAAAGCCAGCTGTTGGCCCTCTGGGTCAGGCCTTCGGGGCCGTTGTCGACGTCGAGCATGATCGCGTCAAAACCCTGCGGCTCTGCCTGCAGGACTTTGGCCACGTCTTCCAGGCGGATCACCGTGCGCGGGTCTTGTAGCGGGTTTCCGGCTTTTTCGCCCAGCGGTCCGCGGTTCCACTCCACCACACCTGGCACCAGCTCGGCGACCACCACTTGAGCGGACTTGCCCAGGTGCTTGAGCGCCGAGGCGAGGGTGAAACCCATGCCCAGGCCCCCGATCAAAACCCGTGAGTCGGGTCTTCCCGCGACCTTGCGGCAGGGGATTTCGGCCAGGGCATCCTCGGAACCGTGCATGCGCGTATTCATCAATTGTCCACCGTCGCCGCCCTGGATCTTGATGACGAAATCTTCGCCGTACTCGAACAGGCACAGGGCACCGCCGTTCTCGGGAATAGGGGCGGTATCGAGCAGAACAAAACGTTTCATGGGGCTCACTTGAGGAAAAATGGCGGCACAGGGAAGGCAAACGGACGCAGTTGGGAGTAGCCTGCAAGTGACCACAAGGCCAACGGAGCCATTGATGAAGCGCACCATTCTAACGGCCATTGCCCTGGCCGCGCTCTCGATAACTGCAGTGCAGGGCCAGCAGCTACAGACTACGCCGATCAGTCCCGCGCCAATGCCTGGCTCGCCGGGCACGGCAACGCCCACACCGTATCCGCAGATCAGCCCGGCGCCGCTGCCAAAAGTGGGGCCGGGCAGTAGCGGCCCACCGTTGGTGCCGATCGAGATGCCAAGCCCACCGACCAAGGACCAGCCGGTGCCGGGGATCGAGCCGAACCCACCGAAGGTCAAGTCGCCCGGCGGTTAAACCTGCTGCGAGAGCAACTGTCCATCGACCATGCGCAAGCGCCGGGACAGTGAGACGGCGAGGGCACGGATGATCTTGGCCGCGACTTTCGGCGCGTCATTGAGCATCTTTTCCAGCGAATCCTTGCCCAGGTTGAGCAACTGGCAGTGAGTCGCGGCCACGCAACTGGCCGAGCGCCGTTCGCCGTCGAGTACGGCCATTTCACCGAACGAGCGACCGCTGCGCAGCGTCGCAATGGTCACCTGCTGGCCATCGCTGGCGGTTTTCTGCACCGCCACCTGGCCGGTATGGATGATGCACATGAAGCTGCCGGCATCGCCCTCGTGGAAAATTTCCTCGCCCTGGGCAATGGTGCTGAGGTTGAAATAGCCCGAGGCTGCGGCGAATTCCGCCGGTAGCAATTGGTTGAACAGGCCGCAGTCCATCAGCCAGTTGCGAATTTCGTTGTTCAGTAAAGTGGGTTCTGACATGTCGTGCGGTCTTTATTGTTGTCTGGTTCTGTCACCACGAATTCCTGTAGGAGCTGCCACAGGCTGCGATCTTTTGATCTTAAAAAAACAAAGTCAAAAGATCGCAGCCTGCGGCAGCTCCTACAGGGGGATCGGAATTGTATCGGCCCGAGGCGCCTGCAATTAAGACCGGAGCACCGCGCCAAGTTCCTCAGGCAACACCCAGCACCTTGAACAAAAATGCGTATTCGAGCGCTACGTCACGCAATCCCTGGTATCGACCGCTCATCCCGCCATGCCCGGCGCCCAGTTCGGTCTTGAGCAGCAGCGGATTGCTGTCGGTCTTGGTAGTGCGCAATTTCGCCACCCATTTGGCCGCTTCCCAGTACTGCACGCGGCTGTCGTTGTAGCCGGCGATCACCAGCATCGGTGGATAGGCTTGCGCGGTGACGTTTTCGTAAGGCGCGTAGGCCTTGATCCGCTCATAAACGTCAGGCTCTTGAGGGTTGCCCCACTCGTCGTATTCAGTGACGGTCAATGGCAGCTCCGGGTCGAGCATGGTGTTGAGCACATCGACGAACGGCACTTCGGCAATCGCCGCGCCAAACAGCGTTGGGCGCTGGTTGAGCACTGCCCCGATCAGCAAGCCGCCGGCACTGCCGCCGCTGATCGCCAGCTGTGGCGCGGTGGTCAGGCCATTGGCGATCAGGTGTTCGGCGCAGGCGATGAAGTCGCTGAAGGTGTTCTGCTTGTGCTCCTGCTTGCCGGCGCGATACCAGGCTTCACCCAGTTCACCGCCGCCGCGCACATGAGCGATGGCAAACGCCATGCCGCGATCGAGCAAACTCAGGCGGGCGTGGGAGAACCACGGGTCGAGGCTTTCGCCATAGGCGCCGTAGCCGTACAGGTAGAGCGGAACCGGCTTGCCGAGTGCTTCGCGCTTGACCACCAGGCTGATCGGCACTTGCGTGCCATCGGGCGCCGTGGCCCACAGGCGCTGGCTGACATAGGCGTCGGCGTCGAAGGGGCCAAGCACCGGAGTTTGCTTGAGCACTTTCTGCTCGCCGCTGACCAGTTCCAGCTGGCGGATTTGCGCAGGACGGTTCAACGCTTCGTAACGCAGGCGAATTCGCTCGCTGACGAATTCCAGGCTGTTCTGCACGTGCAGGCTATAGGCCGCGTCTGGCAATTGAACCCGATAGCTCGGCAGGCCCTGCGGGTGAACTTCGATCACCGGCAAGCCGCCGACCCGCAGGCTCAGGGTCATGGCGCCGGCATTCAGGCTCATGCCATCGATCATTACCGTGTCGCTGTGGGGAATCAGGTTCTGCCAGTCGGCCTCGGCTGGAGCCACGCCGTTATCGACGGCGGTGTACAGGGCAAAGTTGATGCCGTCGCGGTTGCTGCGGATGAACCAGGTCCATTGGCCATCGAGCGCGCCATGGTCAACGTCGTACTCGTGGTTTTCCACCCGTGGCGCTACGCAGGTAAAGGGCAGTTGCGGGAGGTTGGCGTCGAGCACCCAGACCTCGCTGGTGGTCTTGCTGCCCACCGACAGCAGCAACTGCTGTTCGGAGCTCGAACGGTAGCAGTGCATGAAGAAGCGGCCGTCCGTTTCATGGAACACTTCTTCGGCTGCCGTGCCATCCAGGCGATAGCGCAACAGCTTGTGCGGGCGATGGGTGTCGTCCAGCTCGCCAAAAAACAGGGTCAGGCTGTCGTTGGCCCAGGTCATGCTGCCGTCGCAGTCCTGGAACTCCAGTTCACTGACGCGACCGTCGGACAACTCCTTGACGAACAGCGTGTAGATTTCGTCGCCCGTGGAATCGATGCTGTAGGCCAGGCGCTGGTGATCGGGGCTGATGCTGAACGCACCGAGGGAAAAGAAGCCGCCTTTGGCCAGCTCGTTAGGGTCCAGCAGCAGTTGTTCCTGGCTTTCGTCGAGGACCAGGCTGTCGTCGGCCGGGCGCGGGCAGCGGTAGTGACGGGCGTATTCGTCACCCGCCGTGGTGCGCGTGTAGTACAGGTAGGGGCCCCATGGCGAGGGCAGGGACAGGTCGGTTTCGAGAATCCGGTTCTTGATCTCCTCGAACAGGGTTTCGCGCAACCCGGCCTGATCAGCGGTTTGCGCCTCCTGATAACGGTTTTCGGCCTGCAGGTAGTCGAGCACCGCAGCGCTGTCGCGCTCCTGCAGCCAGGCATACGGGTCGGATCCTTCGGCCTTGCGGGCAATCGGGGCATCGGAAACGTTGGCGGGTAGGGGCATGAGGGGCTCTCGAACAATGTACTGAATAGGGACTGGCAACCTGTAGGAGCTGCCGCAGGCTGCGATCTTTTGATCTTGATTTTTTAAGATCAAA
>NZ_JASCAE010000059.1:0-36296 GCF_029967975.1 Pseudomonas sp. V98_8 | reverse complement strand
GGCGGAGTGTCAGCCACTGTTTAGTTGACTGACACATCGCCTTCGCGAGCAAGCCCGCTCCCACATCTAGATCTACGTCAGTCCCAAAGACTATGGGCAAATTCGATCACTGCGCTCTATGATTGAATCCCATGACCACCTCTGCTCCGATACGCCAACCCTGCCCGCCCGGCGCCTGCGACTGCGGGCGTGACCCGCTGCTGGAAACACCGGGTGCGGACGTGCGCATCCTGTTCCTGACCCGCGCGGAAGAAAAGCGCCTGGTCGAACGCCTGGAAAACCTGCAAAGCCTCCAGGACCTCGAGCACCTGCAACGGCGGATGTTCGAGCAATTGGGCATTCGCGTGGCCATCGCTCCCGGTTTCAATGAAGTGCGGACCATGCGCGGTATCGGCATTCACATCGACGAACTGCCAGGACTGTGCCGCAAGACCCGGGCAGCGATCCCGGCGGCGATTCGCCGGGCCATGGAGAAGCGTCCGCAAATCGCCTTCGAGTTGCTCAACGCCAACGACCTGTTGCGTGACGCCTGATCGCCTGTTTCAGCGCTGAGACAGCGACCATACAGCCCCTGTAAAAGAGGATCGGCGGTCGTACGTAAAGTGCGCGGCGCTGCTATGCCTTCTGCAGGGAGCAGTCGTTTCAGGCCAGACAGGATGACACTGGCAAGGCAAACGTGACCGAGGTCCCGGCGCCAACCCGGTGCGCGAAGACAGGCAGGTGCCAATCCCTGGAAGGAGGTGGCAGATGTTGTTCATCGTTAGCTGGAAAATCAGTACGACCAATCGCAACAGTGCGATCGAACGCTTTCTCAAGACCGGTGGTGCGCCACCGGAAGGCGTCAAGATGCTCGGACGCTGGCACGCTGTCGGCGGCGAAGCCGGTTTTGGCGTGGCCGAGGCCGACGATCCCGCATCGATCCAGAAATGGGTACTGCAATGGAGCGACCTGATGACCATGCAGGTCCAAGTGGCACTGACTGACGAACAGATGGCGCCGTTGCTGGCAGCCGCTGCCGGCAAGTAATGGTCTCGAGGCGGCGAGACCTGCTCGCCGCCTCGATTCGAAGCGATGCGACAGAGCGCGTTGAGCACCCTGGAAACGCTCCTTGAGCCTTAGCCTGAACTATCGGTTTTAACTCACTAATTACTGGATATTTCTCGAGACCTACCTACGCTCTTTCGCGTGGGAAACAAATTTCATGGCAGTCAGTTGACTGCTCTCAGGGGAGTTGACACCGGTCGATGGCGACAGCCACCGGTGTCCGTAATGGGAATGCACAAAGGTGACCCCATGCAGCTGAAAAATTGCGCCCTACCCGCCGTCTCATTGCTCGCTCTGTGCTGCCAGCAGGTACAGGCTGGCGGCATCATGCTTTACGAAGTCGCCACCGATAACGTCGGCCTGGCCAACGCCGGTGCCGCCGCCCGGGCCCAAGGCCCCTCGACGATTGCCAGCAATCCGGCGGGCATGAGCTATTTGCCAGGCACGCAGATCACCGCCGGCTTGCAAGTGCTCTACGGCGATATCTCGTTCGATCGCGACGACAGCACCAACGTCTCCGGCAGTGGCAGTGGCAACGCCCTTGATCCGTTGCCCGGAGGCAGTTTTTTCGTCAGCCATGAACTGGACGACCACTGGAGTGTAGGCTTCGGCCAGTACGGCGACTTCGGGTTGGCGGTCAATTACGACAATGACTGGTCGGGCCGCTACTTTTCGCAAAATTCCAGCCTGCTCGGCCTGTCGCTGGTGCCCAGCGTGGCCTACCGCTTCAACGATCAGTGGTCGGTGGGTGTCGGCGTCAAAGCCATGTACGGCATGCTCCAGGCCCAGACCGCCATTGACCGGTCGCCCTTCGGCTTCACCGAACGCGGCGACGGCCAGTTCAAATACAAGGACAAGGATTGGGGCTTCGGCGCCAACGTCGGGGTGATCTACGCCCCACAACCTGGTACCCGCATCGGCCTGACCTACACCAGCAAGGTTGACCTTGAGTTCGAGGACGGCCTGGACATCAAGGGAAACGGCCCGCTACTGCAACGACTGGATGGTACCAACACCAAACTTGATATCACCGTGCCGCAAACCGTGACCCTGAGCCTGTTCCAGCAACTGGACCGGCAATGGGCGCTGCTGGCCTCGGTCAATTGGCAGGACTGGTCGGAATTCGGCGATATCGGTGTCCAGGTCGACACCTCGGCAAACGATGCCCGATCCACCAACATCGACGCCGGTTTCAAGGACACCTGGCACCTGTCACTCGGCGCGCAATACCAGGCCACCGAGCAATGGCTGTGGAACGTCGGCGTGGCTTACGACAGCAGTGCCGTGTCCGACAGCAAGCGTTCGGTGATCGTGCCCATGGCCGAATCCTGGCGCATTGCGACGGGCGCCACCTATGCGCTGAACAAAGACACCGACGTCAACCTCAGTTGGGCCATGGTCTGGATGGGCGACATGCCGGTTGATCAGAGCAAGGACCTGTCTGGCAATAGAATTTCCGGTCAATTCGACAATACCTGGATTCAAGCCGTGACCGGGAACATGACTTGGCGTTTCTGATTATCTGACTACGCTTAGACGAATTACCCAAGGAGCACACAGCACTATGAACCTGACCCGAAAATTGCTCGTCGGCACTGCCCTGGCCGGGCTCCTGCTCGGCGGTTGTACCTCGAAAGTCACCGAGCGGGAGCAGTATTCCGGCTACCTGTCCAACTACAACAACCTTCAGGAAGTCGAAACGCCCAGCGGTGGCACGGCGATGCGCTGGGTCAGCCCTTCGTGGAACCCCGACGCCTATGACACGGTGGCGTTCAACCGCCTGGAGCTCTACCCGGCCCCCAAGCCCAACGAGCGGGTCAACCAGCAGACCCTCAATGACATCCAGAACTACATGACCAGCAAAGCCAAGTCGACACTGGGGCAGAAGTACCGCGTGGTTTCCAGTCCAAGCGCCGCACCCAAGGGAGCGAAAACCCTGGTCATGCGCGCCGCCATCACCGGTGTGAGCGCTTCCAACGAAGGGATGAAATGGTATGAGGTAGTGCCCATCGCCGCCGTCGTTGGTGCTACACAGGCCGCTACGGGTCATCGGGACCAGGACACCGAACTGTTTATCGAAGCCGAGTTCATCGACGCGAAAAGCAACCAGACCGTGGCCAAGGTGGTGCGCAAGGTGTTCGGCAAACAGCTGTCAAACGAAAGCCAGAAAATCACCGCGCAGGATTTCAAGGCGGCGATCGACAAGTTGGGTAGCGACTTCCAGGCCTTCATAAAATAACGCACCTCCTGTAGGCGCTGCCGCAGGCTGCGATCTTTTGATTATAAAAAACAACATCAAAAGATCGCAGCCTGCGGCAGCTCCTACTTCATCCCCACTCGCCGTCGCATCTCGGCTGTAATCGTCTGCCGGGTTTTCTTCAGGTCCGCCCAAGGCTCATCGCCCACTTCGGCCAGGCGTTCATGCGCGTTGTGGATGTTCCACTGGTTGCCGCCCTTGAGCGTTGGGACTTCTTCTCGAAAAATCGGCATCGACACTGGCAGCCCTTCGCGGGTACGCACGGCGTAGGCGCAGATCGTGGTGGCGCCCAAGCCATTACGCAAGTAGTCGATGAAGATCCGCCCCACCCGGTTCTTCGGCCCCGAAACGGCAGAAAAACGCTCCGGCAGCATCTTGGCCATGTGGCTGACAATGGCGTGGCTGAAGTCCTTGACCTCATCCCAGCCATGCTTGCGAGTCAGCGGCACCACCAGGTGGATACCCTTGCCGCCGCTGGTCTTGAGGAACGCCTTGAGTCCCAGTTCGTCGAGCACCGTCAGGGTCAACTGAGTGGCCTCGACCATGCGTTTCCATGGCAGCGCCGGGTCCGGGTCGAGGTCGAGGACGAAGCGGTCGGGTTTGTCGAGGTTGTCGGTGGTGGCGTTCCAGGTGTGCAGCTCGACCGTGCTCATCTGCACCGCACCAATCAAGGCTTCGGCGTTGTTGATCACCATCATCGGCTGGCCTGTGAGTTGCTGGTCGAGGGTGGTGATGCCGGGAATCGCCAGGCGTTCGGCGTTTTTCTGGAAAAACAGTTCGCCAGCGATGCCATCTGGCGCACGTACCAGCGCCACAGGCCGATCCTTGAGCTGAGGCAGAATCCATTCGGCAACACTGGCGTAGTACTGCGCCAGCTGCACTTTGGTCGCGCCCGTGCTGGCGTCGATCACCCGGTCGGGGTGGGTGATGCGGACCTTGCCCTGCTCAAGACCGATTTGCGAGGGTGCTGGTTCGGCTTTCTTCTTCGAGGCCGTCGGTTTGGCGGCGGCTTTTTTCGCGGGGGCAGTTTTCACGGCAGTCGGTCGCTCCTCGGTAATGTCTTTGGCGGGCTTGTCATCGCGCAGGCCATGGAACACCGCATGGCGCACCGAACCGTCCTTGGTCATTTCGGCAAAGGCCACTTCCGCCAGCAGGCTGGGTTTGAGCCAATGCACAGCCTTGAACTCGGCACCGCTGGGCGGGTTGACCACGGCGGCTTTTTTCGTCTGCAAGGGTTTGAGTTGTTGATGAATGCTGTTGAGCGTTGCCTCGGTGAACCCGGTGCCGACCTTGCCTGCGTAGCGCAATTCACCGCTGTCGCGGTCGTGCAACCCCAAGAGCAATGCACCGAAGGCACTGCGTGAACCTTTGGGGTCGGTGAAGCCAACGATGACGAATTCCTGTCGATGCTTGCATTTGAGTTTGACCCAGTCACTGCTGCGCCGGGATACATAGGGCGAACCCAGGCGTTTGCCGATCAGGCCTTCCATTTGCATCTGGCAGGCGCTATTGAGCAGGGCTTCCGGGTCTTCGCCAAAGGCGTCGGAGAAGCGCAGCAATGGGTCTTTGCTGGTTTTGAGTACAGTCGAGAGCGCCGCCCTGCGCTCCTCGACAGGCACCTCGCGCAGGTCCACGCCATTGAGATAGGGCAAATCAAACAGGTAGTAGAGGATATTCCCACTGCGGCCCGCTTCGAAGGCGTTTTGCAAGGCCTGGAAGTCCGGTACGCCTTGCTCGTCGGTCACCACCATTTCACCGTCGAGCCAGGCCGATTCCAGGCCCAGCGCCGCCAGCGCCTTGGCCTGGTCGGGCAGCTTGTGGGTCCAGTCATGACCGTTGCGAGTGAAAAGCTTGACCTCGTCATGGTCGATACGCGCCATGATCCGGTAGCCGTCGAACTTGACTTCATAACTCCACTGTCCGCCCGGGGCCTTTTCCACCAGCGTCGCCAGCTCCGGCTTGATCTGGTCCGGTAGCCTGGCTTTGCGCGCGCCCGTGAGTGGCACGGACTTTTGCTTGGACGTTTCTTTGCGCGTTGGCGCCGCCGGCGGCTTGATGGCCTTGGCTTGGGTTGCCTTGGTCGCCTTGGTTTTTTTGCCCAGGATCGTTCGTTCGCTGAGCACGCTGTCGGGTTCGGCGACCACCACGTCGTAATCACTTTCCGGCCGGGCGGCACCGTCCTGGTGCTTGATCAGGAACCACTGCTCCTGCTTGCCCGGCATGTGCGTGCGCACCAGGTTCCACAGGCCGCCGAGCTTCTCGCCTTGCAGTTCGAACTTGAGCCGGCCCTTGGCATAGGCCTTCGCCGGATCCTCCTGAGGAATCCACACGCCACGGTCCCAGACGATGACATCCCCCGCACCGTAGTGACCTTCGGGAATACTGCCTTCAAAGGTGGCGTAATCCAGCGGATGATCTTCGACATGTACCGCCAAACGCTTGACCTTGGGGTCCAGCGATGGTCCCTTGGGCACCGCCCAACTCTTGAGCGCACCGTCGAGTTCCAGGCGAAAGTCGTAATGCAGGCGCGAAGCATCGTGCTTCTGGATGCAGAACTGCAAGGCATGATCCTTGGTTTTTTTTCTGCCCTTGGGTTTGACGGCGACGGGTTCCGACGTCGCCGAAAAATCGCGCATGCGGTTGTAGTCATCGAGATTTTTGTTCATGGCTCACCCGCGGTTCGCTGCAGGGCGCTGAATCAGCACTTCCCTCTCTCAGCAGAGCGAGCCTTGGCGAAAAAAATTCCATCGCCGTCGAAATTGCCCGGACGGACGGCCCCGTACCGCGGCTGCCGGCCAGCGTTCAAGCGCCTACAATCGGCGGATGCTGCCTCATCTGCGGAGAGCCATCATGCGTACGGTTCACGTCCTCCAGTCCCCACCGGCATCGGTCAATGTCGTTGGCGAAAAGATCACTGTCCTGGCTGGCGGTGATCTCAGCAAACCGTTTGAAATGCATATCCAGGAAGGCATTCAAGGTGGCGGCCCGCCCCCGCACTTTCACCCATGGGACGAAGCGTTCTACGTGGTCGACGGTCAGGTCGAAGTGACCGTCGAAGGCACCTCCACCACCGTCTCGGCCGGAGGCTATGTGCATATTCCAGCCGGGGCGATTCATGCCTACAGGAACGTCAGCCCCACGGCAAAGATGATCGGCGTGGTCTCCGATCCGCGAGGCGGGCTTTTTTTTACGGCGATGGACCGGTTCAAGGTACCCGAGGATCTTCCGCGGATATTTGAGGTGGCGGAGCGCTTTGGCGTGACCTTCCTGGTGCCCGAACCACCGCCCTCCTGATCCACCGACCTCGCTCTCTGTAGGAGCTGCCGCAGGCTGCGATCTTTTGATTTTTGCGCCTGAAAGATCGCTGAAGATCAACAGATCGCAGCCTGCGGCAGCTCCTACAGAGGCCTTCAGGCTGTGCCCTTGGCCTGCTGTTCCAGATGTACCTGCAAATCCGGATCGATATTCAAGGCAGCCGCCAGTTCATCCAGATAATTGCGCTCGGCATCCTGCTGATCATCCACCAGCATCACGCTGGCCAGGTACATCTCGGCGGCGATGCCGGGGTCGGTTGCCGATTGTGCCACCTCGGCAGGGTCAAGCGGTTTGGCGGCTTCGTCATCAAGCCACTGCTGCAATTGCGGATCATCGGTGTGCCGGGCGATTTCGGCATTGATCATTTGTGTCTCGGCGTCGTCGAAGCGGCCATCGGCTTTGGCCGCCGCGATCATCGCCCGCAGGATCGCGTGGCTGTGTTCCTCGACTTCCGGACCCGCCAGCATGTCCACCGTACGCATCGCCTGCTGCGGCGCCTGTTGTTGCTGCGTGGCCTGACTGCGTTGCCAGGCCTGAAACGCCTGGAATGCCATCATCCCCAGCGAAGCCAGCGCTGCATAATTGGTACCACCGGCGGAGCGCGATTGCGGCGCGCGGCCCATTGACGATCCTGCGCCCAACAAGCCACCGAGCAAGCCACCCAGGCCACCCATGCCGCCAGCGCCCGAACGGCTGGCGCCACCACCGCCCAACAGGCCGCCGAGCAATCCGCCCAAGTCACCCAAGCCACCTTGAGCCGACGCCCCACCGCCGCCCCGTTGCGCCATCGAGCCCTGGCCGGCCCGCAATAATTGTTCGAGCAGATCGCTGGTGTTCATGACGACGTCCTCATCGATGGGAGTGATCCAGTCAGACAACGATAGCCCTCGCGCGTAAATGTGCTACCACCGTCTGGCTGACACATTACCGGTTTATCCGCTGTATTTTTTTACGGCGCAGCTAAGATTCATGGGTGGTGAACCTTATTCCCGGATACCCGGTCGATACTTGCAACCCAACCCGGTTTGCCGCCGCCCGCCAGATGAGGGCGTTGACTGGCTTGCTTCACTTTCTGGAGAACGCCCCCGTGATATCGACCCTACACATCGCCAGGCTTAAAGCCTGGGGCGCCCATGGTTTTACCGCCACCGGCGTGGTCACCGCCTTCCTCGCCACCCTCGCCCTGCTCGAAAACCAGCCCACCAGTTGCCTGCTGTGGCTGGGTGTGGCCTTGATCGTCGATGGCCTGGACGGCGCGCTGGCGCGCAGGGTCAACGTACAGTCGGTGCTGCCGAGTTTCGACGGCTCGATTCTCGACCTGGTGATCGACTACCTGACCTACGTATTCATTCCGGCACTGTTCATCTATCGCTACATCCCGTTGCCGGACTACACACTGCTGCTGACCGTGTCGCTGATCCTGGTGTCGTCGCTGTTCTGTTTCTGCAACGTCAACATGAAAAGCAAGGACAACTACTTCCAGGGCTTCCCCGCCGCCTGGAACGTGGTTGCCCTGTGCCTGTACATCATCGCGCCGTCACCCTGGATCACCTTCCTCACCGTGATCGGCCTGGCCCTGTTGACGCTCACCCGGATGAAATTCCTGCATCCGTTTCGCGTGCGCCGCTTCATGCCGATCAACATTGCCGTGACGGCGATCTGGCTGCTGTGCAGCCTGTCGCTGGTGGTCAACCACCCGGTGATCAACCCCATGGTCATGGGGCTTTGGCTGTTGATGTCGGCGTACTTCCTGGGTATCTGCTTGTGGCGTACGGCGCTTGAGTGGCTCGACGAATCGCGGCTCAAGTAGCGCCATGCCTATTCATATCGTACGGCTCGGCTCCCCGCGAAAACCCGACGAGGGCCTGCGCCTGGGCACCGTGCGCCGTCCACCCCGCGGTGTACCCAAGGCGGAGTTTGCCAGCCGGGATTTCTACGACGTGTGGCAGCCGCTGCTTTCGCCCAGCCCGGAGCTGGTACACCAGGCCCAGGTCGCTGAAGACGAGAAGGCCTGGAATGCGTTCAGGCGCCAGTTCAAGGCCGAAATGAACCACCCTGCCCCCAGCCAGTTGCTTGATCTGCTGGCGGCTCTTTCGCATCACACGTCCCTGGCCGTTGGGTGTTATTGCGAGGACGAAGCGCATTGTCATCGCTCGGTGTTGCGTGAGCTGCTTGAGGCGCGGGGGGCGGTGGTTGTGTAGATACTCTCGCTGCTGTACCCGATCTTCTGTGGCAGCGAGCCTGCTCGCGATGGAAGTCAACGATGACGCGGGGAACCTGACACCCCGCGGTGCTCTCAGGTTTTTCGCGAGCATGCTCGCTCCTACAGTGCTACACCCCCACCCATCATGGTCAATACTCAAGGATTGAAGCCAAGCCAAACAACCGTCGTCTCAACCCCACGGGAGGTTTGTCATGTCTGGTCAATCTCGCTTCATGCTGGTGACTTCGCCGCTGATGGAACACAGCCCTGCTTTCGACCGGGCGGCCGCGCTGGCCAAGGCAGAGGGCGCGGCGTTGCACATCGTGGCCTTCGACTATCTGGAAGGCCTGGCCACGGCTGGCATGGTCAATGAAAAGGCGCTGGAGCAGATGCGCCTGGGTTACGTCGAGCGCCACCGTCAGTGGCTGGAAGACCAGGCCCGGCCCCTGCGTAAAATCGGCGTAACCGTGACAACGGAAGTGGCGTGGGTGCAAAACCCGCTGGAAGAAATCCTGATTCACCTCAAGGAACAGCCGATGGATGTGCTGATCAAGGCGCTGGAACACCAGTCTTTGCTATCGCGGCTGATCTTCACCCCACTGGATGTGCATTTGCTGCGTGAGTGTCCGGTGCCGTTACACTTCGTCAGCCATGCGGTCAACGCGCTACCGCGCAAAGTGGTCGCAGCCGTCGACCCCTTTCATCGTGATGATCACTACAAGACGTTCAACGACCGCATCCTGCACGAGGCCACGAAACTGGCGACTGCCTGCAATGCCGAGCTCGATGTGGTCTACGCCTATGACCTTTCGTCCATCAGTTCGGACGAATTCGGCTTTGACAACGGCTCGGCGTTTTTTTCCTCGACCCACAACAAGACACTGTATGACGCACAGCTGGAGGCCTTCAACGAATTGGCCCAACGCAATGGCATCGCCGAACCGCAACGGCACATGATCATGGGTAATCCAGCCAAGGTCCTGAGCCGCTATGCCGATACCTTCGACGTCGACGTGATCGTCATGGGCCGTCTCGGCCATCGTGGCATGGGGCGCCTGATCGGCAGTACGGTGGAGCATCTGCTATACAAAATGCCCTGCAGCGTGTGGGTGGTGTACACCGAGCGGCTGGATGAATAGCCGCCCGATGTATTGGCCGAGCCTCAACGCCTGGTGATGACCACCTCCAGGTATTCACTGGGCACCACCATCGACCTGTCGCCCGCCCGGTTCAGGCGGTTGAGCAGTTCGGTCAGGTCGTCTTCCAGGGCCTTGGCGCCATCAGGGGGTAGCGCCGCGAAGGCCTTGTGGATCGGACCGTACCAGCTGCGGAAGGTATCGATGAAGTGCTCGGCCGAGCGATAGCGGAAGTTGAAGGTCCGGCGAGTCACCTGCAACAGGAATTCGCGCTCGTCGAAGTGCTTGTGCAGCCAGGCTTCCGTGCCCCACTGCGAAGGCGGTTGCGCGCCGGGCGGTGGCGGCATGTGCCGGCCCAGGGTCTTGAACATCTGGCCGACGAAACCTTCCGGCGTCCAGTTGGCCAGGCCGATCCGGCCACCGGGGCGACACACTCGCGCCAGCTCCGAAGCGGCCTTGGCCTGGTCCGGCGCGAACATCACACCGAAGGTTGAAAGCACGGCATCGAAACTGGCATCAGCGAAAGGCAACGCTTCGGCGTCAGCCACCTGGAAGGTCACGTTCAGGCGTTCGGCACGGGCACGGTCTTCGCCACGCTCGAGCAATGCAGCCACATAGTCGGTGGACACCACCCGGCAACCGCGACGCGCGGCGGCCAGGGTCGCATTGCCATTGCCGGCGGCAACGTCCAGCACCTGTTCATCGCACAACAGGTCGCAAGCCTCGGCCAATTGCTCGCCGACGATCTGCAAGGTAGTGCCGATCACGGCGTAGTCGCCACTGGCCCAAGCGGCCATTTGACGGGTTTTCAAGGCAGTAAGATCAATGGGTGTACTCATGGAGGCAATCTCTGGTTTGGAACAGGACCGGGCACACGCTCACTCAGCCGTCGTGGGATCGATGATGTTCATGACCTGGGAAATGCGATTGGCCGGGAAACCGCCCTGCCGGGCATGCTCCCTGATGAGTTCCTCGTTTGGCGCGATGTACACGCAATACAGTTTGTCGCCTGTGACATAACTCTGCAGCCATTGCACCTCTGGCAACTCGCGCAGCACCTTGCAGGACTTTTGCGAGACGGCTTTCAAATCCCTTTCTGACAGTGCTCCGGCGCCTGGAATCTCGCGTTCAATGACGAACTTGGGCATGGCAACCTCACTTTTCTTATTGATGACAGGGCCAGATGGCCCTGTGGGCAAACTATCGCTCTGACGCTGATCGGCGTCCTGTCCGATCGTCGGCGAACACTGCCCGATCGTCCGGAGAATACACCTTGGGCCGTGACGCGCTCACAATCAGAAACCCCCACACGGGAAAACGCCCATGGATGCCCTGTCACAGACCCTGCGCGTCGTCCGCCTGGTCGGCGCGATTTTCATCAACGCCAGGTTCACCGCCCCCTGGTGCTATCAGTCGCCGAGCGCCGACACGGCGGCACCGTTCCTGGAACCCGGTGCCGAACGGGTGGTGATCTTCCACTTGATTACCGAAGGCGAGTGCTACGTCGAACTGGGCGATGATCCTGCGCTGCTGCTCAACCCCGGGGACGTGGTGATATTCCCCCAGGGCCACGCCCATCGCATGAGTTCCCGACCGGGTTTGACGCCCGCCAGCGGTGCGCGGCTCGACGAGGTGCTGGCGCGGCGCCCGCGGCAGTTGAGTTATGGCGGTGGTGGTGCAGTGACGCGCCTGGTGTGCGGCTACCTGGCCTGCGACACGCGTTTGGCCGGCATGTTGCTGGCAGGTCTGCCGCCGGTGGTCAGGGTCAATGTGCGCGGTTCGAACGCCGGCATCTGGCTGGAATCTTCGGTGCGTTATGCCCTGGCGGAAGCGCGATCGCCAAGGCCTGGCGGCGAAGGCGTGCTGGCGAAACTGGCCGAGGTGCTCTTCATCGAAGTACTGCGCCTGTACATGCACGAACACGGCGAGGGGCGGACCGGGTGGCTGGCCGGCGTAAGCGACCGGATCGTCGGCGCGGCCCTCAACGCCTTGCACAAGAAACCCTGCCACGCCTGGACGCTGGATGAACTGGCGCGCACCGCCGGCACCTCAAGATCGGTCCTGGCGGAGCGTTTTGCGCAACTGGTGGGGGTCACGCCGATGCAGTACCTGACGCAATGGCGCATGTTGCTGGCGGCCAATCTGTTACGCAGCAGTAACAGCTCGTTGATGCGCATCGCCGAAGAGGTGGGTTACCAGACCGACACGGCGTTCAGTCGCGCGTTTCGCCGGGAGTATGGCGCGCCGCCGGCGGCGTGGCGGCGTAGTCAGGGCAATCGATCAATGGCTCACGGCGAGGTGAGCCATTGATATCGCAAAAAGATCGCAGCCTGCGGCAGCTCCTACAGTGAACGCATACTCTGTAGGAGCTGCCGCAGGCTGCGATCTTTTGACTTCAAGCCGCTGGAACAGCGGTCTTCGCCTCTTCAAGCAATTGCTGGATCATCTTCTCCTGAGTGTCATAACTACCTTCACCAAAGTGCGTGTACCGCACCTGGCCCTTCGCATCGATCAGGTAGTGGGCAGGCCAGTACTGGTTGTCGAAGTTGCGCCAGATCGCGTAGTTGTTGTCGATCGCTACCGGGTAGGTAATGCCGTATTCCTTCACCTTGTCCCGGACGTTGTCGATGATGCGTTCGAACCCGTACTCCGGGGTGTGCACACCGATCACCACCAGCCCATCCTTCTCGTACTTCCTGGCCCAGTCCTTGACGTACGGCAGGGTGTGCTTGCAGTTGATGCAGTCGAACGTCCAGAAGTCCACCAGCACCACTTTGCCCTTAAGCGATTCGTTGGTCAGCGCTGGCGAGTTGATCCACTCCACCGCACCGGCTAGCGACGGCATCGCGCCCTGGGCATTGTCCATGGTCTCGGCCTTGACCTTGCTGACGAAGTAATCGACGACTTTCGGCACGGTTTCCAACAAGCCTTTCTCGACGCTGCTGATACCTTGCGACGAGGTGTTGGCCAGCAGCACATCGTTTGCTCCGGTGGCAATCACCGCCGCACCGGCCAGCACCGCCACACCGGCGCCACGACGCAACCAGCCTGTGACCGGGATCGATGGTTTCAGGCGATTGACCAGGCCACGACCAGCGAAGATCAAGGTGCCCAACGACAATGCGCTACCCAGGCCATAGGCCACCAGCAACAGACTGGTCCCGGCGTTCGCGCCCTGCAGCATGGCGCTGGTGAGAATCACCCCGAGGATCGGCCCGGCGCAGGGCGCCCAGAGCAGGCCGGTAGCGACACCAATCATGATCGAACTCAGCGGGCCGGACAGTGTGCGGCTGTTGGGGTCGATGCGATTGCCCAGCGCCACGAATGGACGCGCCAACCAGTCGCCGACCCGTGCGGAAATCAGCGACAGGGCGAACAGCACCATCACGATCAGCGCCACATGGCGGCCGGTGTTGCTGGCCTGGATCACCCATTCACTGCTGACGACTGCCAGGCTGGAGATCAGGGCAAACGTCAGGGCCATGCCACCCAGGGTCAGCAGGATCGAGGCGCGCGTACGGTCGGCCCCGGCGAACAGGAAGGGTACGACCGGCAGGATGCACGGGCTGAGGACGGTCAATATGCCGCCCAGGAAAGCGATGAGTAACATGGGATCACCTTTTTGATATGTGGGGAGGCATGGGCGGCGTCTGTAGGAGCTGACGAGTGAAACGAGGCTGCGATCTTTTGGTTGTTAAAAAGCAAGATCAAAAGATCGCAGCCTGCGGCAGCTCCTACAGAGTGAGTCGGTGTGCTCAGACCGTCTGGCTATCCAGCAACTTGCCCTGCGGCGTTCGGCTGGAACCGTTTTCGGCGAGCAAGGCATCACCGCCCTTCCCGGCGACCGGTGTCAGCTGAAAGCAGGTGCTGCTGCCGCAAGCGTTTTGTTCTACAGCGGCGTTGGCATGGGCCGCGGCGCCGGCAACGGAGAAAGCAATGGCGGTCAAGAAGCGGGTGACGTTGTTCATGATGTACTCCTGGCTGAATTGGATGCGCTAAGGGTATTCGCTGGACTCAGTTGTCCGAATTGCAGTTGTCAGCCAATTTGCGGTAGTCCAGTACCTGGGTCTTGCTCTGGGAATCCAGGTAGGTCAGCTGGGCATTCACCACACCGCAGGAAGGCGCGGCATCCTGTTTCAGCGACAACACTTTCTGGATGTCCAGGTGCGTGCCATAGCTGTAGCTCATCGGGGTAACGTCAGCTTCGGCGCGGGCCGACAAGGTGCAGATGTTCAGGGCGGCAAACAGGCAAGCGGCGTAGATGGCTTTGGTGTTCATGGTGGTTCCTCAAGGTTCATCGTTTGTGGGTAGAGGCGCTTGGGTTTGCCTCGATGGAACCTATTAGAAGCCTGCGAGGTATCCCGTATGTGTCGGGAACCGGCGCGTGTAAATCGGTACGTATCTGGGTGGCTGCGGGATACAGAGGGATACAAAACCACCGGAATTGGCTGTTTTTGCGTCGGTGTGTATCCGTTGGCAGGCCAGATACACTGCAATACAAAGGGCGGCGGGCGAGCGGGCCAAGGCTCGATAGACTGTGCGATATCCCCCACTGACAGAGGCAAGTCCCCATGGAGCACGTCGATCACATTCTCATCGTTGACGATGACCGCGAGATACGCGAGCTGGTGGGCAACTACCTGAAGAAAAACGGCCTGCGCACCACGGTCGTGGCCGATGGCCGGCAGATGCGCAGCTTCCTTGAATCCACGCCAGTGGACCTGATCGTGCTGGACATCATGATGCCGGGCGACGACGGCCTGATGCTCTGCCGCGAGTTGCGCGCTGGCAAACACAAGGCCACCCCGGTGCTGATGCTCACCGCGCGCAACGACGAAACCGACCGCATCATCGGCCTGGAAATGGGCGCCGACGACTATCTGGTCAAGCCCTTCGCCGCCCGTGAACTGCTGGCGCGGATCAACGCCGTATTACGCCGCACGCGCATGTTGCCACCGAACCTGGTGGTGACCGAATCCAGCCGCTTGCTGGCCTTCGGTCGCTGGCGCCTGGACACGTCCGCCCGGCACCTGCTCGATGGCGACGGCACCATGGTCGCCCTCAGCGGTGCCGAGTATCGGTTGCTGCGGGTGTTCCTCGATCATCCGCAACGGGTGCTCAATCGCGACCAGTTGCTCAACCTGACCCAGGGCCGCGACGCCGACCTGTTCGATCGTTCCATCGACCTGTTGGTCAGTCGCCTGCGCCAGCGCCTGCTGGACGACGCCCGCGAGCCGGCCTACATCAAGACCGTACGCAGCGAGGGCTACGTGTTTTCCCTGCCGGTGGAAATCGTCGGTGCGCCAGCATGAACCTGTCGCTGCGCTGGCCCCGCACCCTGGCTTCGCGACTGTCGCTGATTTTTCTGATCGGTCTGATCCTCGCCCAGGCGCTGTCCTTCGGTGCGCAGTACTACGAGCGCTATGAAAGCTCGAAAAACACCATGCTCGGTAACCTGGAAACCGACGTCTCGACCTCTATCGCCATCCTCGACCGCCTGCCGGCGCAAGAGCGTGCGAGTTGGCTGCAGCAACTGGATCGGCGCAATTACCGCTATCTGCTCAATGAAGGCTCACCCGGCACCGCCATGGACACGGACATGCCCGAGGCGCCGATTGCCATGACCTCGATCAAGAATTCCATCGGCAAGGACTACCCGATGACCTTCAGCGATATTCCAGGGCCTGCGAAGCACTTCCAGGTGCACCTCAAACTGTCCGATGGCAGCCCGTTGACCATCGATGTGCGGCCCTCGATGGTGCCGCTGTCGCCCTGGCTGCCCATGGTGCTGCTCGGGCAATTGGCGCTGATGATTGCCTGCACCTGGCTGGCCGTACGGATTGCCATCCGCCCCCTTACCCGTCTCGCTGAAGCCGTGGACACCCTCGACCCCAACACCCACCCGGTCCTGCTGGACGAAAAAGGCCCGACCGAAGTAGCCCATGCCGCCAAGGCCTTCAATGCCATGCAGGCACGCATCGCCGCCTACCTGAAGGAACGCATGCAACTGTTGGCGGCGATCTCCCACGACCTGCAAACACCGATCACGCGGATGAAACTGCGCGCCGAATTCATGGACGACTCGGTGGAGAAAGACAAGCTGTGGAACGACCTGGGCGAGATGGAACATCTGGTGCGAGAAGGCGTGGCGTACGCCCGCAGCGTCCACGGCGCCACCGAAGAAAGTCGACGCACCGACCTGGACTCGTTCCTCGACAGCCTGGTGTTCGATTACCAGGACATGGGCAAGCAAGTGCAGCTGAGCGGCAAAAGCGCCAGCGTCATCGACACCCGCCCCCACGCTCTGCGCCGGGTGCTGGTGAACCTGACAGACAATGCACTCAAATTCGCTGGCGCTGCGGAATTGCTGGTTGAGAAGAAAGCCGATGGCAGCGTGTCGGTGAAGGTCATGGACCGTGGCCCGGGCATCGCCGAAGCGGAACTGGCCCAGGTCATGCAGCCGTTCTACCGCGTGGAAAATTCGCGCAACCGCAGCACTGGGGGTACCGGGTTGGGATTGGCCATCGCGCAACAGCTGGCATTGGCGATCGGGGGATCGTTGACCTTGAGCAATCGCGAGGGTGGCGGGTTATGTGCAGAGCTCAAGTTGCGTGGCTAAACGATCGTTCCCACGCTCTGCGCGGGAATGCCGCCAGGGACGCTCCGCGTTCCGCTAACAACACAAGGCTGGCGTCCTGCGCAATGGTGACACGGAGCGTCACGGGATGCCTGCCCACGCAGAGCGTGGGAACGATCATCAAGCAACGACGCCTACGACGCCCTCCCCGTGCATCTGCCGCAACAACCCCAGCCCACTGTCCATAAACACCGTCGATTCCGTCATCCCCGCCTCCGCCGCCAATCCCAGCAACTGCGCACGTCCGGTCTGCCCGGGAAATTCCTCGATACGCTGCAACAACCGAAACGCCAATGGGCTCAATTCAGAAAACTTCACACTGAAATCCGGGTCCCGACGCACCAGCAGCAATGTCGGCTGATCCGGCGGCGCATCAGGCTGATAATGCGGCCCGACCAACTGCACTGGCCAGGCATACGCTAAGGGCCAGGCCAATGGCGAAACCTGCAACGGACAATCCAGCAGCCCATCGACATCGCCACCGCGCAACGGCTCGGCTTCGGATTGTTGCAGGACCATTTCCACCCATTCGTAGTGCGCCAGTTCGACCATGAACGGCGGCCAGGGGCCAGCCGCCAGCGCCGCAGGCTCAGAGGCCAGAAACTCGACAAACTCCTGGGCGATTTCGCCGAATTTCGGCGTGTGGGCGCGGTAGTCGCGCAGGAAAATCCGCACCAGTGCCCGCCATTGCGTGTCGCCGAGAATCTTCACCAATACCGGAAAGGTGCCGCCGATCAATGACGACATGTTGGCGAACACCAGGTCGCGATATACCTGGGCCCGCGCCGGGTCCATTTCCGGCGGTGGCGCGTAACGCTCGGGGTCGCGCACGTAGCGCCCCAGACTGTTTTGTTGCTCGTGCAGGGTACGCTTAACCACGGTTGACCCCCTCGGTTTGCAACCGGCGAATGGTCTGCAACTCGGCGACCAGTTCGCAAAACGCCGGAAAGTTGAAATCGCGCTCGAGCAAAGTCGGTTGCGCGCCAAATCGGGAATAGGCCTGGGCCAGCAACGACCACACCGCCGGTTTCACCGAAGCGCCATGGGTGTCGATTTTCAAGGTGTCGGACTCATCGAAATGCCCGGCGATGTGCATGGCCACCACACGATTCGTATCGATCCCGGCCAGGAACGTACGCGGGTCGAAACCATGGTTGATCGAGTTGACGTATACGTTGTTGACGTCCAGCAACAGGTCGCAATCGGCTTCGCGCAGCACGGCGTTGGTGAACGTGACCTCGTCCATGTCCTGCTGCGGTGCGGCGTAGTAGGAGACGTTTTCCACCGCCAGGCGGCGGCCGAGAATGTCCTGGGCCTGACGGATGCGCGCGGCGACGTGATGCACCGCCTCTTCGGTAAAGGGCAACGGCAACAGGTCATACAGGTGACCGTCGTCGCTGCAGTAGCTCAAGTGCTCGCTGTACAGCGGCACGTCGTGGTGATCGAGGAAGACCCGCACCTCTCGCAGGAATTCGACATCCAGCGGCGATGGCCCGCCCAGGGACAGGGACAAGCCGTGGCAGGATAACGGGTAGCGCTCGGCCAGGGTTCGCAACGCCAGGCCATGGGCGCCGCCGATGCCGATCCAGTTTTCCGGCGCGAGTTCAAGAAAGTCGAAATGGCCGGCCGGGGCGGCCAGCAGGTCTTTGATCAAACCGCGACGCAGGCCGAGCCCGACGCTGGCCTGTGCTGATGTGACAAGGGTTTGCATGATGTCGATCCCAAGGGTTGTCAGAATGTCATCACAGTTAATCGAAGGGATGTATCGGGCCTGTGTGGCGGGTCGACCGAAAACAGCAAGGCTTGTATCGCCAGCGGGTCTGTACACACTCTGGTACAAACCCGCATCCAGGCATCACGCCAGGTCGTACTTCTCGCGCACCAGATGACCGATGCCCATGCGATCGAGCACATCCATCGGGCACAGGAAGGTCACGCGCACAGTGCCTGGCAGGCGACTGATGTCGATGGAGCCGGTGATAGTGGCGCGATTGAGCACTTCGTCATAAGGCAGGCCGGTGACGGTGGCGGCGCGGGTCAAGCCGTTTTCCACCGCCAGGTTGAGGTTCTCGCCGCTGCCGATGAAGGTGATCGGGCCACTCTGTTCGATCTCGTGCTGGCCCCAACGCTCTCCCAGCTCCCGGACTTTCGCGCGCTGTCCGGCATCCATCGGCCGCGCCATCGGTGGCAGATCATCAAGGTTTTGCAGAAGGATCGGCCCTTCCAGCGTCAGGTTTTTCACCACTTGCACCACCACCTCGGTTTCCCCGGAACAGTCGGTTGCGTGGCCGGCGATCTCGCCGTTGCCCTGCTGCGCATGCATGTCGCCCATGTAAACCCCGGCCCCCGGCACTTTCACCGGGCAGATCAACACACAGCCTTCGCGGACCGAATTGGTGTCCATGTGGCCGTCAGTCTTGGCCGCGTGCAGCTCTTCGCGGGTCATGCCGAAACGGTGCGGCGCATTGATCAGGTACTGGCCGAAGTCGGCACAGTTGTGCGAGTCGGGAATGTCTCGGGACGGCAGGGTGCCGATGTTTCCGAGGAACGGCCGCATAGGCGCGGCAACCCCGGGGATATCGGCGCGGGCCAGGGACAGGATTGAATGCTGTGCGGCGAACTCCGGCAGCGCCGACATCTCAGAGGCATTGCCGGCCAGTCGGTTGGCGATGTCCTGGTTGACCGTCAGGCTGACCTGATTCTGTGCGTCAAAGACGATCACATAGCCATGGCTGAAGCGAAATGCGCTGACCTCGGCGTCACAGTGGTTGCAGCGAATCGCGTCCTCGCCGATACCTTCGACATGGCTGGCCGGGTGCTCGGTGCCACATTTGGAGCAGAACTTGGAGACGAACGGATCGCCGTTGTAGCGCCCCTCGACAAAGCTCATGACCCCGGAGGAAGTGGCCAGCGACGTGACGCGCATGCTGTTGATCTTGATCGCCACGGCATCGCCGATTTGCGCCCCGGCGATGGCCACCGGTTGTGTCACTTCATGGCCACCTTCGAAAGCGGGCGTGATCATCGGCCCCCAGCAACCTGGCGGCGTCCCGGTGACCAGGGTGCCGCCGTCGGCCAGCGGGCCGAGCATCGGCTGGCTCGGGCCAATGATGCCGTTGGTGTAGCGATCGACTCGCAGGCGATCGACCGGCGCGGCGTTGAGAGTGGGTTGAGGCACAAGCGTTGTCATGATGATCCCCATCGGAGTCAGGAGCGAATGGTCCTCACAGTTCAGCGCAGGTTTGTATCTGGTCTGTGTTCGGGGGTGGCCTTGAATTGGCGGGGACTGTATCGAGAAGCAGTCTGGATACATTGGGATACATGCATAGGGACTGCCAAATACCCTCCCTGTGGGAGCGAGCCTGCTCGCGAAGGCGATCTGTCAGTCCAAGAGATTTTGACTGATTCACCGCCTTCGCGAGCAGGCTCGCTCCCACAAGGGGCCGCGTCGATCAGGGACATTGGTTTTCGTCGCTTGGGACGGCGCCACAGCCCCTGAGAACTAAACTTAATCCATACAGGACGAGTTGATCGTCCTGTCCATTCCACGACCACCGCCCAGGGGCGAACGCCTCGATAAACACCGCCACTGGACTCTGATCCTGCAAAAGGAGCACACGTGATGGACGAGGCCAAACTCAACGATTTCATGGGCAAACTGGTAGGCGACATGGGCGGCGCGGCGATGCTGGCCAACGTCATCCTTGGTGAAGAGCTCGGCCTGTACCGGGCCATGGCCGACAGCCAGCCAGTCAAGCCCGAAGCACTCGCCGAGAAGACCGGCTGCAACCCTCGCCTGGTGCGCGAATGGCTCAGCGCCCACGCAGCTTCCGGCTATATGGAACACAGCGACGGTCAATTCCGCCTGCCCGAAGAACAAGCCCTGGCACTGGCCGTGGAAGACTCGCCGGTCTACGTGGCGGGTGGCATCGGCGTAGTTGCATCGTTTTTTCATGACAAGGACAAACTGGTCAAGGCCATGCGCGGCGATGGTGCCCTGGCGTGGGGCGATCACCACCCATGCATGTTCAGCGGCACCGAACGTTTCTTCCGGCCCGGCTACAAGGCGCACCTGATCGCCGAGTGGTTACCGGCCCTGGACGGCGTGGTGGCCAAACTGGAGGAAGGCGCCAAAGTCGCTGACATTGGCTGCGGTCATGGTGCGTCGACGGTGATCATGGCCCAGGCCTACCCGAACTCGCGGTTCGTTGGTTTCGATTACCACGCGCCGTCCGTCACCGTTGCCACCCAGCGCGCCGAAGAAGGTGGCGTGTCCGGCCGGGCACGGTTCTTCCAGGGTACGGCCAAGAGCTATCCCGGCAACGACTATGACCTGGTCTGCTACTTCGACTGCCTGCACGACATGGGCGACCCGGTGGGCGCGGCCAAGCACGCGTACGAGTCATTGAAGCCGGATGGCACGGTATTGCTCGTGGAGCCGTTCGCCAACGACTCGCTGGACGACAACATCTCCCCGGTCGGCCGGCTGTTCTATGCCGCCTCCACCTTCATCTGCACGCCCAATTCGCTGTCCCAGGAAGTCGGCCTGGGCCTTGGCGCACAAGCAGGTGAAGCCCGGTTGCGCAAGGTGTTCAGCGAGGCGGGGTTCAGCACATTCCGACGGGCCACGGAGACGCCGTTCAACCTGATCCTCGAAGCACGTAAATAGCCCCCCCTTCTGTGGGAGCGAGCATGTTCCGGGCGGCGTTCCGACGATGGAAGACGAAACACCACGGGGCGTCAGGCCGCCAGTGTTATCGTTGACGTCCATCGCGAGCGTGCTCGCTCCTACAGGTTTGCGGGGTATTGAGATGCTCGATAGCCAGTTCCAGGAACAACTCGACCAGCTCCAACAGCTCATGGCCGACGAGCCGTTCGCGGTCCTGACCGGTGCCGGTATCAGTACCCCGTCGGGCATTCCGGACTACCGAGACAATCAGGGCGTACGCCGTGGCCGCCAGCCCATGATGTATCAGGAGTTTCTCTCGGCGCCCGAATCCCGACGGCGCTATTGGGCGCGGGCGATGCTTGGCTGGCCGCGGGTGCGCCAGGCGCAACCGAACGTGGCCCACGACACCCTGGCCCGCTTGCAAAGCACGGGACGGATTGGCGCCTTGATCACGCAGAACGTCGATACCCTGCACGACCAGGCTGGCAGCCATGATGTGATCGAACTTCACGGCAGCCTGCACCGGGTACTGTGCCTGGACTGCGCAAGACGTAGCGAGCGCGATTCGATCCAGCAGTTGATGGAAACACAGAACCCCTACCTCGCAGGCGTGGACGCAGTGCAGGCGCCGGACGGCGACACCTTGCTCGACCCGGGCTTCGAGGCACGCTTCCAGGTTCCGCTCTGCCCGCATTGCAATGGCGAACGGTTGAAGCCGGACGTGGTTTTCTTCGGTGAGAACGTTGCGCAGCACACGGCGGCGAAAGCGCTGGCCACGGTGGAAAAGGCCGCCGGGTTGCTGGTGGTTGGCTCGTCGCTGATGGCGTACTCGGCGTTTCGCCTGTGCCGGGCGGTGGTGGATCAGGGCAAGCCACTGCTGGCGATCAACCTGGGCAAGACACGGGCGGATGACATGCTGGACCTGAAAATCGAGGGGTCGTGCGAGCAGTTGCTGCCGTTACTGGCACAGCGCCTCTCCGCCTGACAAAACACCTCCCCCTTGTAGGAGCTGCCGCAGGCTGCGATCTTTTGATCTCGATCCTCAGCAATTTCAGCACCGCCAGAAAACAAGATCAAAAGATCGCAGCCTGCGGCAGCTCCTACAGGGGTTTGTTCAGCCCAGGGGAAAGTTGTTGGCCGAGATTTTCTTCCTTGAGCACATCAAACAACGCCTGCGCCGCCGCAGACAGCTCCCCTCCCTGCAAGGTCAGCACGCCAATGGCCCGCTCCAATACCGGGTCGCGCAAGGTAATGCAATGCGCTCCGAGTTCACGCATCTGCCCCACGCACAAGGCCGGAACCACGCTCACGCCCAGCCCACTGGCAACCATCCGCCCGACCGTCGCCAGTTGATGGCTTTCAAACTCCACCGGCAGCTTCATGCCCCGGGCCTGCAAATGCTCCTCCAGCATCACCCGCACCGTCGACGGGCGCTGCAAGGTAATGAACGGCTCCTTGAGCAAGGTCTGCCAGTCGATTTCCTCGAGCTCGACCAGCGGTGAGTCTTGGGGCACCACTGCCACGAAGCGATCCATGTAAAGCGGCGTGAATTGCAGCGATGAGCTCATGGTCGGCTCGAACGCCACGCCGAGTTCCACCTGGCGGTCGCGAACCATTTCCAGCACCTGCTCGTTGATCACGTCGTTGACCGTGACATTGACTTTCGGATAGCGGACGCGGAATGTCTTGAGTATCGGCGGCAGCAGGTTGCCGGCAAACGAGGGCATGGCCGCCAGGGTCACTCGACCACGCTGCAGGGTGAAGCGCTGGCGCAACTCATCCTCGGCATTGTCCCAATCGGCGATCAGGCGGCGCGCCAGCGGCACCAGGGTTTCGCCTTCGACGGTCAACGCCACATTGCGTGTGTTGCGGGTGAACAATCGCCCGCCCAGGCCCTCCTCCAGTGCCTTGATGGTCAGGCTCAAGGCCGATTGCGACAGGTGCAGGCGCTCGCAGGCCACGGCAAAACTGAGGCTTTGGGCCACAGCCAGGAAGGCGCGGATCTGCTTGACTGTCATGGTCACTGTCTCCAACGCATTAGATTGTTGAGTTTTATCCATTAATCAACATTAAAAATCAACTTAACAAATGAATCTTGTCGCGCGACACTCAGTCCCATTCGGCTAGCCAGCCGCCCACAAAGAATAAGAGAGGTGCATATGGCAGGTTTCGACAAGCGCGTGAGTTCCTACGAGGAAGCCCTGGCCGGTCTTGAAGACGGTATGACCGTGATCGCCGGTGGCTTCGGCCTGTGCGGGATCCCGGAGAACCTGATCAACGAGATCAAGCGCAAAGGCACTCGCGACCTCACCGTCGTTTCCAACAACTGCGGCGTCGACGGATTCGGCCTCGGCGTGCTGCTCACCGACCGCCAGATCAGCAAAGTGGTGGCCTCCTACGTTGGCGAAAACAAGCTGTTCGAGGAGCAACTGCTCAAGGGCGAAATCGAAGTCATCCTGACCCCCCAAGGCACCCTCGCTGAAAAAATGCGCGCAGGCGGTGCCGGCATCCCGGCCTTCTTCACCGCCACCGGCGTCGGCACTCCCGTCGCCGACGGCAAGGAAGTGCGCGAATTCCATGGCCGCAAGTACCTGATGGAAGAATCCATCACCGGTGACTTCGCCATCGTCAAAGGCTGGAAAGCCGACCATTTCGGTAACGTGATCTATCGCCACACCGCCCAGAACTTCAACCCGCTGGCTGCCACCGCCGGCAAGATCACCGTGGTCGAAGTCGAAGAAATCGTCGAACCCGGCGAGCTGGAGCCGTCGCAGATCCACACCCCTGGCATCTACGTCGACCGGATCATCTGCGGCACGTTCGAGAAGCGCATCGAACAGCGCACCGTACGTAAGTGATCCCCTGCCCCCGGACCGAATGAAGGAATAACGACAATGGCACTTTCCCGCGAACAAATGGCTCAACGCGTCGCCCGCGAAATGCAGGACGGCTTCTACGTGAACCTGGGCATCGGCATTCCGACCCTGGTCGCCAACTACATCCCCGAAGGCATGGAAGTCATGCTGCAGTCGGAAAACGGCCTGCTGGGCATGGGTCCTTTTCCAACTGAAGAAACCATCGATGCCGACATGATCAACGCCGGCAAGCAAACCGTGACCGCCCGTATCGGCGCCTCGATCTTTTCCTCGGCCGAGTCCTTCGCAATGATCCGCGGTGGCCACGTTGACCTGACCGTGCTGGGCGCCTTCGAGGTCGACGTGCAAGGCAACATCGCCTCGTGGATGATCCCCGGCAAACTGGTCAAGGGCATGGGCGGCGCCATGGACCTGGTGGCTGGCGCAGACAACATCATCGTCATCATGACCCACGCGTCCAAGGACGGTGAGTCCAAGCTGCTGTCCCAATGCAGCCTGCCGCTGACAGGCGCCGGTTGCATCAAGCGCGTGCTGACCGACCTGGCTTACCTGGAAATCGAGAATGGCGCATTTGTCCTCAAGGAACGCGCACCTGGCGTCAGCGTTGAAGAAATCGTCGCCAAAACCGCTGGTAAACTGATCGTCCCGGACCACGTTCCGGAAATGCTGTTCGCTGACCAGTGAGGAATCATTCCATGCAAGAAGTCGTCATTGTTGCCGCCACACGCACCGCGATCGGCAGTTTCCAGGGTTCCCTGGCCAGTGTTTCCGCCGTTGACCTGGGCGCGGCGGTGATCCGCCAATTGCTGGCACAAACTGGTCTGGACCCGGCCGAAGTCGATGAAGTGATCATGGGCCAGGTGTTGACCGCCGGTGCCGGGCAAAACCCCGCGCGCCAGGCATCCATCAAGGCAGGCCTGCCGTTTGCCGTACCGGCCATGACCCTGAACAAGGTCTGCGGCTCGGGCCTCAAGGCCCTGCACCTGGGTGCCCAGGCGATCCGCTGCGGCGACGCCGAGGTGATCATCGCTGGCGGCCAGGAAAACATGAGCCTGGCCAACTACGTCATGCCCGGTGCCCGCACCGGCCTGCGCATGGGTAACGCGCAAATCGTCGACACCATGATCAGCGATGGCCTGTGGGATGCGTTCAACGATTACCACATGGGCATCACCGCTGAGAATCTGGTGCAGAAGTACGACATCAGCCGCGAGCAGCAGGATGCCTTCGCTGCCGCTTCCCAGCAGAAAGCCGTGGCCGCCATCGAAGCCGGGCGTTTCGTCGATGAGATCACCCCGATCCTGATCCCACAGCGCAAGGGCGATCCGCTGTCCTTCGCCACCGACGAGCAGCCACGGGCCGGCACCACCGCCGAGTCCCTGGGCAAGCTCAAGCCGGCCTTCAAGAAAGACGGTTCGGTGACCGCTGGCAACGCTTCGTCGCTCAACGACGGCGCTGCGGCCGTGATCCTGATGAGTGCCGAAAAAGCCAAGGCCCTGGGCCTGCCGGTACTGGCAAAAATCGCCGCTTACGCCAACGCGGGCGTGGACCCGGCAATCATGGGCATCGGCCCGGTGTCGGCCACTCGCCGCTGCCTGGACAAGGCCGGCTGGTCTATCGACCAGCTTGAGCTGATCGAAGCCAACGAAGCCTTCGCCGCGCAATCGCTGGCCGTGGCCAAGGACCTGGAATGGGACTTGAACAAGGTCAACGTCAACGGCGGCGCTATCGCCCTCGGCCACCCGATCGGTGCCTCGGGTTGCCGTGTCCTGGTGACCCTGCTGCATGAAATGATCAAGCGTGACGCCAAGAAAGGCCTCGCCACCCTGTGCATCGGTGGTGGTCAGGGCGTGGCCTTGGCGCTCGAACGGGCTTAAGACGACAGCGTTTAACAGACGGCGCGGGGACCCACGAAGATCCGCCGCCGCCTGGCAAAACACCCGGTGCGATTCACGTCGTACCGGGTTTCTTTATTGGCTGAACGGCTCGTCCTCCGTGTAGGAGCCAGCGGGCACTCCATTTTGTATACAAAAAGTGCTCAACCATAGAGCAAATCACCCCGCCAGATGCTAACGTTGCCGCCCATACACAGGTCGGAGAACTGCGCGTGTTGATGCTCAAATTGCTGGTCATTCCTGGCTTTCTGCTACTGATCTCCCTGGCGGGCAAACGCTGGGGGCCAAGCGTGGCGGGTTGGTTGTCGGGGTTGCCGGTGGTGGTCGGGCCTATCCTGTTGTTCCTTGCCATCGAGCAAGGCCAGGCATTCGCCGCCCAGTCGGCCATGGCCGCACTGTCGGCGATGTTCGCGATGATTGCCTTCTGCGTGACCTATGCGCAGGTCGCGCAACGCGCAAAATGGCCGCTCGCATTGACGATTTCGCTCCTGGTATGGGCCTTGGTTGCCCTGGTCCTGTCGTTGCTCCCACCGTCGCTCCCCCTCTCGGTGATTGCCGCCGCCACTGCACTGCTGGCCGCGCCGCACTTATTCCCGGCCGTGCAGCCAATCGTTTCAGGACCGGCGCCAAAGTCCGATAAATTGCTGCTGCGCATGATTGCCGGCGCCTTGCTGACCCTGGCCGTCACCTGGCTCGCCAGCACCGTTGGCGACCGCTGGAGCGGCCTGCTCGCCGTGTTCCCGGTGCTGGGCAGTGTAATGGCGGTGTTCTCCCAGCAAACCCGAGGCCCGGCGTTTACCGCCGCGTTACTGCGGGCAACGGCCACCGGGATGTATTCATTTTCCGCTTTTTGCCTGGTCGTGACGCTGACCTTGCCCAGCATGGGCATGATGGGTTTTGGTGTGGGCGTGGCCGTCTCCGTGGCCATGCTCGGCGTCACCAGGCGGTTGCTGGCGAAACCCGCTCCTCCGGCAACACGTTCAACCATTTCGAACGAGTAGCGCAACATCCTCGTACGTCAATCGAACAGGTTTGCTCCACCATCAGCCTCAGTTCCAAACCACTCCCGACTGAGGCCTACACCATGAAATTCTTTTTCCATCCTTCGCCGAACCCGATGAAAGTCGCCCTGCTGCTCGAAGAATTGCAAACGCCCTATGAGTTGATCGGCGTTGACACCTTCAAGGGCGAGCAACACTTGCCAGCCTTCCTCGCGATCAACCCGAACGCCAAGGTTCCGGCCCTGATCGATGGCGACGCGACGGTTTTCGACTCCCAGGCCATCCTGCTGCACCTGGCGCAAAAGCATGAGCGTTTCCTGCCCAGCAGCGCTGCCGGCAACGCCGAGTTGCTGTCATGGTTGATGTTCATTGCCACCGGCCTGTCGCCGTTCTCCGGCCAGGCCGTGCACTTCCTGCATCACGCCCCAGAGGACCTGCCCTACGCGAAAAATCGCTACCTCAAGGAAGTTGAACGCCACTATCACGTACTCGACCAGCGTCTGGCCGACCATCAGTACCTGGCTGGCGACAGCTACAGCATCGCCGACATGGCACTGTGGGGCTGGGCCAACTATGCGCCGTACATCCTTGGCGAAAACGGCTTGGCGGCCTACCCCAACGTCAAGCGTCTGTTTGACGAAATCAGCGTCCGCCCGGCGGCCCAGCGAGCCCTGGGCCTGAAAGAGAAGCTGGTGCTCAAGGCCGAATTCGACGAAGAAACTCGCCGCAATCTGTTCCCGCAGAACCAGGCCCGGTAAGACGTTCACGACATTCGAAGGTGATGAAAATGAAGGATCAAGGCGCGCGCCTGCTCTTTGGAGTGAGTGACCGTCCGTTAGCCCGCACTGGAATGCGTCACGACCTCCATGGGATGATCGCCCCCCACCGCGCGACCATCCCTGGAGTTTTCGAATGTCACTGTTGAGTAAAAAAGCCGTTGTCCTGTTGCTGGCAGCGGCTGCCAGCCTGGGGGCTTTGACTGTGCAGGCGGCCAAGGCCCCCGCCAAAGAGACGGTGCAGGGACAGAAGGTCTCGATGCTCGACGGCAAGTTCACCTTCACCCTGCCCAAGGGTTTCATTGCCAACCCGTTGCCAGCCAGCCCCACGGGCGCCAGCGGCACCATGTACGCCAATGAAACCACCAAGACCGTGGTGATCGCTGCGCAAAACAGCCTGCCGGAGGGGGTCAAGGTCAAGGACAACGACGGCGAGTTTCTCGACGACACCGCGGCCGATTTCGACTCGGCGCAACACAAAGCCCTGCCGGACTACAACAAACTCAGCGAAAAAAGCCTGACCCTGAAGGTAACAGGCCTGGGCGTGCGCCAGGTCGACAGCACCGCCACCCAGGGCGGCGGCACGACCCTCAACACCACGTTGATGGCGGCATCGGGCAATCACATGACCGTGATTCAGGTCATCTCCCGCCCCGGCGACATGGCAGCCCACGAAACCCTGATCAAGCAGATCGTCAGCGGAAAATAAGCCTCAGGGGTTGAGGCGCTGCAGCCAGGCGCTCAAGTCCTGCAATTCTTCGGCACTGATGCTGTGGCCGACACCCTGGTAAGCGTGGAACTCGGGCTCCAGTGATACGCTTTGCAACAGGCTGTTGGCTTCGTTGCCATCACCCAAGGGAAGGCGCTGGTCCGCCGTGCCATGGCCAATGAAAATCGCCAGCGACTGGCGCTTTTCATCCGGTTTGAGTTCGGATCGCAGCACCGGCAGGATCCGCCCGCTCAACGCGGCAATCCCGCCCACCGCCTCGGGATGCCGCAGGGCGACTTCGTAGGACATGATCGCCCCCTGGCTGAAACCCACCAGGAACACCTTATGCGGTTGTGTGTGATATTTGTTCGTCGCCTGTGCGATGAACTCCAGCAGCAACTGGCCGCTGGACTTCAGGTCATCTGTCTCGCCGTTGTAGGCCCCTTCGCCTTTCTTGCGAAACCATTGGTAACTTCCCTCTTGCATCACCATCGGCGCCCGCACCGACAGGTAGTTGTATTCGCTGGGTAACTCATCCTTGATGCCGAACAGGTCCTGCTCGTTACTGCCATAGCCGTGGAGAAAAATCACCAGCGGCTGCCCGCGGGAATCGCGGTTGACCTGTTCCATGTACTTGAGCGGCAGATCGGTTTGCAGGGCGGGTTGAGCGTGGACAGTGGCGGATGCCAGCAGCGTGAACAGAGCGAGAAACTTCAGCATAAACCTTCCTTCACCGTGCGCAGGATTCAGGACAGAGCCTAGCACCTTCGTTGGAGCGACTCCCAACAGTGGCACGATTGCGGAATCGGACTGCACCAGACCCGGGCGCCTCCCCTCTCACCCTGTGCATCCATCGATCACGAGGCGTGCAATGAATCTCCCCTCAATCGTTAATCAACTTCCCAACCCGAATCGGCTCGCGCCCCGCCACTTTCGCCTGCCAGGTGCCGGGTTGCGTATAGCGACCACGATCGATCGCGAACAACACGCCACTGGTGCCCGCGCGCACGGTAGTGAGCTTGTCGTTCAGCGGGTCGACCACTTCAAACAGCGCATCGCCCTGCTCCACCCATTCACCGGCATCGCGCAGGAAGCTGACCACGCCGTGATGCGGTGCGAACAGGTATTGAGTGCCTTCGAACGGCATGCCCTCACAGCACTCGCTCGGTGCCGCGGGCCAGGTGCCCTTGATGAAACCCTGCTCGGCGAGAAAGCCCAGGATCGCCTCGCAATTGGCCCGGGCCTGATCGACCCGGGTATCGCCCATGCTGCCAAGCTCCAGCGTGGTTGCCAGGTTGGCCGGTGGGATGGCGGCTTCGGGGAAAGCCCTGGCCAGGCGTAACCAGGGCGAAGAGCAGGATTCGTCGAAGGAACTGCCGCCGGAATCTTCGCAAAGTAACGCCACCCCGGCTTTCAGGCGCGCCGCCAGCGATTGCCACTGCGGCCAGTGTTGCGGCAAGGCGTAGAGGTGGATCGCCGCGTCGAAGTCGCAATGCAGATCGAGGGTGATGTCGGCGTCGCAGGCGTGGCGCAGCAACAGGCGGTGCATTGCTTCGAGTTGCGACGCCGGGGCCGGCAGATCGTCGAGTACCTGGCCCATGGCCTGGCGAATCAGGGCGATGTTAGCCTCGGCATCGCTGCCCAGACGATCGCCCACGCGCTGCGCTACCGGTGCGCTGAGTTCGACGAACGAGCGGTTGAAGTTCTTGCCGCTGCCCAGTTCGAAGCGACCCATGTGGCTACCTTGCAGGTGCTGATCGAGACCGATGGGGTTGGCCACCGGCACCAGTTCGATCAGGCCTTGCAGTTGACCCTGGCTTTCCAGTTCCGCCAGGCGCTGCTTGAGCTCCCACGCCATGCGCATGCCTGGCAGTTCATCAGCGTGCAGGCTGGCCTGGATATAGACTTTGCGGGTGCCTGCGCCATATCGAAACACGCTGAGGGTGCGCTCGGTCCCCAGGTGGCTCCAGGGCAGTGAATGGTCGATGCGTTGCATGGGAAGACTCCGATTCTCTGTAGGAGCTGCCGCAGGCTGCGATCTTTTGATTTTGATTTTTTAAAGCAAGATCAAAAGATCGCAGTCTGCGGCAGCTCCTACATTGAGCAATGTGATTGGCAGGATAAATCATGAGCATAAAAAAATGGCCTCCGCGTCAACGGGGCCATTTTTTGAACGGCTCGATTACTCGCCGTAAACGTCAAACTTGAAGTACTTGTCCTGCACTTGCTTGTACTTGCCGTTGGCGCGGATCTCGGTAATGGCTTTGTTGAACTGCTCGGCCAGGGCGGTATCGCCCTTGCGCACGGCAATCCCGGCGCCACCGCCGAAGTATTTCGGGTCGTTGTACTCAGGCCCCACGAAAGCGAAACCTTTACCGGCGTCGGTCTTCAGGAAACCGTCGTCGAGGTTGACAGAATCGGCCAGCAGTGCGTCGACGCGACCGGACACCATGTCCAGGTTCGCTTCCTGCTGGGAACCGTAGCGCACCAGGATAATCCCTGCCGGTTGCAGCACTTCGGTGGCAAAACGGTCATGGGTACTGGCACGCAGGACACCGACTTTCTTGCCCTTGAGCTCGGTCAACGGGTCTTTGACGTCGGAACCTTCCTTCATCACGAAACGCGCCGGGGTGTGGTAGTACTTGATGGTGAAGTCGACGTTTTTCTTGCGGTCGTCGGTGATGGTCATGGACGAGAGGATGGCGTCGATTTTCTTGACCTTCAGCGCAGGAATCAGGCCGTCGAACTCTTGCTCGACCCAAGTGCACTTGACGTTCATCTGCTCGCACAGTGCGTCGCCGATGTCCACGTCGAAACCGGTGAGTTTGCCGTCAGGGGTTTTCATCGAGAACGGCGGGTAACCGGCCTCGATACCGATGCGGATGGGCTTGGTATCCGCGGCCACGGCGGTCAGGGACAGCATCGACAGTGCCAGGGCACCGAACATCACTAGCTTTTTCATTTATAACTCCTGTGTGCGGAGACTTTTATTGGCAACTTTCGGTCGGTAGCTTGTGGCCGTGAAACCGAAGTGGCCGGCAGTCTAGAGCGGCCTTCACAGGGTAAATTATTTGCAGGCGACAAATATTTATGGAAAGTGGCCAGCGACGCGCAAGCGAATCCGGTATGCGCTAAAGCGGTGCAACGTCCGATAGAAAACCACCTCGCTCCTACAAAGGACGAGGTTTGCCGAGACGTCGATCCGCGGTCGCCACCGACACGTAGGAGCGAGCAGGCTCGCGATGGTCGTCAACGATGACGCGGGGCACCTGACACCCCACGGCGATCTCAGGTCCATCGCGAGCATGCTCGCTCCTACAGGGGGGTCAGCACGCACAACCGACAACGGCACTCGACGTACTCAACGCGAACCCTTCGTCCAGCCACCCGGTCACGCCGCCGATCATTTCCTTGACCGGGTAACCCAGCGCCGCCAGTTTCACCGCCGCCTTGTTCGCGCCGTTGCAGTGGGGGCCGGCGCAATAGACCACGAACAGGCTGGATTTGGGGTAGTCACGCAAACCATCGGCGGTGAGCAGACGCCCGGGAATATTGATCGCGCCGGGTACATGCCCCCGGTCGAACGCCAACGGTCCACGCACATCCACCAGGACAAAATCGACTTCACCGGCCTGTTGGCTGGCGTAGACGTCGGAACAGTCGGTTTCGAATGTCAGGCGGTTGCTGAAATGCATCAAGGCAATGGCTGAAGGGGCGGCTGGTATTTCACGCACGAGGCTGGTCATGGGCAGAGCTCCGGAAGGTCGGTGGGTGTGAACAGACTTTATCTACGCGGCGCCAGGGGCTAAAGTGGCGCACAAGACACTCACCGGGAATTTTCCGCCAAATGCATGCTTCCCCAGGGCTGGTCGCGATTCTGGCCTACGACGGCCTGTGTACCTTCGAATTCGGCATCGCCGTGGAGATCTTCGGGCTGGCGCGGCCAGAGTTCGATTTCCCTTGGTACAGCCATCAGATCGCGGCCGTCGATCACGGCCCGATGCGCGCCATGGGCGGCATCCGGGTACTGGCCGATGGCGGCCTGGAGCTGCTGGAGCAAGCCCGGACCGTGATCATTCCCGGCTGGCGCGATCGTCATGCAGCCGTGCCTGAGGCATTGCTGGCGGCCCTGCGCCAGGCCCATGCGCGGGGCGCGCGGTTATTGTCGATCTGCTCGGGGGTGTTCGTACTGGCCGCCACCGGTTTGCTCGACGGTCGCGGCGCCACCACTCACTGGCGCTACACCGCGGAACTGGCCGAGCGCTTCCCGAATATCCTGGTGGACCCAGACGTGCTCTATGTCGACTCGGGTCAGCTGATCACCTCGGCCGGCAGCGCAGCCGGTATCGACGCCTGCCTGCACCTGGTGGCGCGGGACTTCGGTACCCAGGTCGCCAACTCGGTGGCGCGGCGCCTGGTGATGTCACCGCAACGCACCGGGGGCCAGGCACAGTTCATTCCGGCACCGGTCAGTCCTACGCCGCGCAGCGATCTTTCGCGCGTTATGCAGTGGGCACGCGAGCGTTTGCACGAACCGCTGGAGGTTCGCGACCTGGCCAGCGAAGCCGCCATGAGCGAGCGCACCTTCCTGCGCCGTTTCACCGAAGCCAGCGGCCAGTCGCCCAAGACCTGGTTGCAACATGAACGCCTGGGGCGTGCCCGGGAATTGCTGGAAAGCACCGACCAGCACACCGAGCAAATCGCCCAGCTGTGTGGTTATCGTTCAGTGGAAAGCTTTCGCGTGGCATTTCGCAATGTGGTCGGCCTGCCACCGTCAGTGTATCGGGAACGGTTTGGGCAAACGGACAAGCGCCTCTCCCGAGGCGTGCTTCAGGGCTTGCGCAATAGATAGGTGTCCATGATCCAGCCATTGGCCTGCCGGGCCGCCTTGCGCACCCGCTCGATCTGCTGCGCTACCTCCTCGAGCTTGCCGCTGATGAGGATTTCATCCGGCGTCCCGAGGTAGGCGCCCCAGTAAATCTCTGTCTGTCGATCCTCCACATGTTGATAAGCATCCTGGGCGTCGAGCATCACCACCAGGCTGTCGGCATCACTCACCTGCCCCGCGGCCAAGCGCCGGCCGGTGGTGATTTCAACCGAGCGGCCTATTTGGTTAAGCGCCACCTTGTGCTGCGCGGCCAGCGCCTGGACGCTGGTGATGCCGGGAATCACCTCGAACTCGAAGGCACAGGTGCCTGAAACCAGGATCGCCTGCAGGATGCGAATGGTGCTGTCGTACAACGCCGGGTCGCCCCACACCAGAAAACCGCCGCACTGGCCATCGGCCAGTTCTTCATTGATCAACCGCTCGAAGGTTCGCTGCTTGGCCAGGTTCAACGCATCGACGCTGGTTCTGTAGTCGACGTCACCACGCTCGCGCTCCGGGCTCGAGGCTTCGACAAAACGATAGTGGGGATCGGTGATATGGCGCTCGCAGAGCTCGCGGCGCAGGTCGATCAGCTTATCCTTGCTCTGGCCCTTGTCCATGATAAAAAAAACATCGACCCGATTCAGCGCCTTCACGGCCTGCAGGGTGATGTAGTCAGGGTTGCCGGCGCCGATGCCAATGACCAGCAGTTTTTTCATCGAGGCATTCTCTCATTATCGTTGCACGACAGCCGCAGCCGCCAGCAACCGTGGAACTGCAGGTCTATGGTCGACAGCGGCTCTACATCGATCAGGTTGAAGGCCGCCCCCTGCAGTACATGCATCAATGCGGCACGCATGACGAACGGATGGGTCACGGCAAGTACATGGCCAGGCTGCGCTTCCAGGGTTTTCAACCAGGCGGCGACGCGTTTGCCGACTTGCGCCACCGACTCGCCACCGTGGGGTGCCGAGCGCGGGTCGGCAAGCCAGGCCTGAAGTCGTTCGCCCTGGTTTTTTTGCAGGTCGCTGATTCGCATGCCGCGCCAATGACCAAAGTCGCAATCGCGCAGGGCGTCGACGATTTCAACGGGCGTACCGAACAGCTCGGCGGTCTGTCGTGTACGTAACTCTGGAGCACACAGCAGGCGCGTTGCCGGCGAGAATCGAGCGCCCCGAGAGCCACGCGCCGATTGCCAATCCATCTCCAGGGGTTCGTCCACAGGAAATCGCGCCAGTTTCTGTGCCTGGGTTCGAGCGTGGCAGATCAAGGTCAAACGGGTTGCCTGCACGAGAAAATCACTCTACGCGGTAAATAGGAAAAATCAGTGCCTGGTCGTCAGTCATTGCACAATTGTGCCGTAAGACAGATCGCCAGGGGGGCTTCATTTTTTTCGATGCGGGAGAGCCCCGACTCGCCAGAAAGTTGATGTCTTGGCCGGAAAACCTGCAAATTCGTCATCATTTCAGACCGGCCCACGTGATAGCCTTCCACTTCTTCGGCGTTGACACTTTTGCTCAAGCCTTTCCATTTCCATTGGTGGAACTCATATGTCCAGGCTTTCTCATCAAGATTTACGCCGCAATTTTCGCCAACTGTTCGCCTCCAACACTTGCTATCACACCGCGTCGGTCTTCGACCCGATGTCGGCCCGCATCGCCGCTGACCTCGGGTTCGAGGTGGGGATCCTTGGTGGCTCGGTCGCGTCGTTGCAGGTCCTTGGCGCCCCGGACTTTGCGTTGATCAGCCTCAGCGAATTCGCCGAACAGGCCACCCGTATCGGCCGCGTTGCCCAATTGCCGGTGATTGCCGACGCCGACCACGGTTACGGCAACGCGCTCAATGTCATGCGCACCATCGTTGAGCTGGAACGTGCCGGCGTGGCTGCACTGACCATCGAAGACACCTTGCTGCCAGCACAATTTGGCCGAAAATCCACGGACCTGATCACGGTCGCCGAAGGAGTCGGCAAGATTCGCGCGGCACTGGAAGCCCGGTGCGACTCGGAAATGGCAATCATCGCCCGCACCCATGCAGGCATCCTGCCGGTCCAGGAAATCATCAGCCGCACCAAGCAGTACCAGGCCGCCGGCGCGGACGGCATCTGCATGGTGGGGGTAAAGGATTTCGACCACCTGGAGCAGATTGCCGAACACCTGAGCGTGCCCCTGATGCTGGTGACCTACGGCAATCCGTTGTTGCGTGACGACAAACGCCTCGCCGAACTGGGCGTGCGAGTCGTCATCGATGGCCACGGCGCCTACTTCGCCGCCATCAAGGCGACGTACGACAGCCTGCGCGAACAGCGCCAGATATTTACCCAGGCGGCAGATCTCAGCGCTACCGAACTGACGCATACCTACACCCAGCCGGAGGAATACATCCGTTGGGCGGAGGAGTTCATGCACGTTAAAGAGTAAGGGCTGAAGGGTTGTCTCTGTCCGGCTTTTGCTTTTGCTTTTGCTTTTGCTTTTGCTTTTGCTTTTGCTTTTGCTTTTGCTCTTGCTCTTGCTCTTGATCCACCCGCCCCTTCGGGAGGCTGAGTGGAGGTGTTCATCCGGGGAGTGGCGCGCAGCGCCGTTCGACGCAGTCGAACACGCTGCATGTAGGTGCAGCGAAGCCAACCGGAGGGCAGTGTCCCCGGATGGATACCGGAGCGAAGGAACGCCGAGCCTCAGCGAGGGGCCGGACGCCGGGGCAAGACTTTTTGGTTCCTTTTGTGGCGTTTGACAAAAGGGACTCGCCGTAAGGGCGAAACCATAAGCCGCCGTTACCGCAGCAATGGATATGTACACAGTCAACAAAACACAGGTCGACTGTTAGGCCGCCTTCGCGGGCAAGCCAGCTCCCACAGTGGATCGAGTGCAGCCGCGCGAGAGGGGTTGGCTGTCAGGCCGCCTTCGCTGGCAAG
>NZ_JASCAE010000058.1:0-36893 GCF_029967975.1 Pseudomonas sp. V98_8 | reverse complement strand
CTTGAGATCGCCAAAAGATCAAGATCAAAAGATCGCAGCCTGCGGCAGCTCCTACAGGGATATGCATCGGTTTTCAATCATCCCCAAAGCAGTTCGGAGACAGCCATGATCAGCACCCTGACAATGACCGACGAGCAACGCAAATCGGTCGCCCTGGAATATCTCAAGGCCTTCGACAACGGCGGTATCACCTCCACTGGCGGCAGCATTCTCGACCTGTTCGCCGAGGATGCGCAGGTCCTGTTTCCCAAGTGGGGACTGGCCACCGGCCGTGAGCAGATTGGCCAGATGTTCAGCGACCTGGGCAGCCGTTTGAAATCGATTACCCACGACTATGCGCATTTCAACTGGATTCTCACGGGCACCGACACGCTGGTCTGCGAAGGTACCAGTTTTGGTGAACACGTCGACGGCCACTGGCGTGCGGGCGTCCCGTCAGCGGCCGGTGCCGGCTACTGGGCCGACGTATTCGAGATTAGGGATTTCAAGATCCAGCGCTGCTTCATCTACCTGGACCCTGACTACGGCAGCCAGGACACCGCGCGCTATCCCTGGCTCAATCGCTGATCGTCGCAAAGTACCTTTACCTGGGCCATGCGCATTTCTGTAGGAGCCGGCTTGCTGGCGATAGCGGTGGATCGACCGGCATGTATGTCGCCTGCCTGATCGCTATCGCCAGCGAGCCGGCTCCTACAGGTTCTACAATCAATGGCAATCTCCAGGAAATTGCCCCCATGGATCGTTTACTCAGTGTCGAAGCCTTCGTGCGGGTTGCCGAAACCGGCAACTTCGCCAGGGCGGCCCAGCAACTGGGCGTGACCCGCTCGGTCATTACCCACCGCATCCAGCAGTTGGAGCAGTTCATCAATGCGCCGCTGTTCCACCGCAGCACACGCCATGTCCGCCTCTCCGAGGTCGGGGAAACCTATTACAAGGAATGCGCGGACATGGTTGCGAGTTTCAACTCGCTGACCGAACACATGCGCGAACTGCGCGCCAAACCCACCGGCAAATTGCGGGTGCAGATGCTGCCCGGATTTGCCATCGGGCACTTTGGCCGCCTGTTGGCCGAGTTCACCCGGCTGTACCCGGACATTGAAGTGGACGTCATCGTCAACGACCGGGTGGTGGACCCGATCGAAGAAGGCTTCGATGTGGCGTTCCAGATGTTTCCGCCAATGGCCGAAACCCTGATCGAGCGCAAATTGTTCAGCGTTCGCCGGCTGTTTTGCATGTCTCCCGATTACGCCAGCGAGTTCGGCGTGCCCACCCATCCCCAGCAATTGCTGCAACACAAGATCGCCCTGTACGAGGGCTATCCGTCGCGCAACCGCTGGCTGTTCAATCGTGAAAACGAACAGGTGGAATTGAGCCTGCCAGGCCAGGTGCGCTCGAACTCGGTGCACCTGTTGCGTGATTACGCACAGACCGGAGTCTGTATTGTCTGCCTGCCGACGCTGGTGGCCAGTGACGATCTGCTCAGCGGGCGGTTGATTCCAGTGTTGCCCGAGTATGCGTTGTCTTCCTTCAACTTCTCCGCGGTGTATCCCGCGACCCAGCGCCGCGCCTTGAAGGTCCGTACGTTGATCGACTTTCTGGTGGAGAACTTCGGCGATGAGCCCTGCTGGGATAAACCGTTGCTGGAGCGTGGCTGGGTGCGCTAATGAACCTCGCACCCTGTAGGAGCTGCCGCAGGCTGCGATCTTTTGATCTTTTGATCTTTTGATCTTTTGAACGATTAACGCAAGATCAAAAGATCGCAGCCTCGTTGCACTCGACAGCTCCTACAGAGCTCCTACACAACTTTTACAGTGTTTGCGTTTCGCGAACACTGTTGTCGCCGGTCCTCTAATTGTCCCGGGACCAGGCGCGACGTACTGTTGGCTCACTGTTACTACAACAACAAAACGGTGAAAACCCATGAGTAGCGCGGCAATCGAAACGGTCTTCGGCTCGCTGGACAAATACACCAAGGGCTCGGTGGAAATCATCAGTGGCCAGGCCAGTCACTACGCCTTTTCCAACGTTTTCGAGGTGGCGGAAAAATCCCTTCCTTATGAAAAGGTCGTCGTCGGTCTCAACCTCGGCTACGTCATTGAAACCCTGCGCGCCGAAGGCCAGTCTCCCTGGTACACGGCCGCGCACGACGAATTCGCCATCGTCATGGACGGTGAAGTGCGGGTGGACTTCCTCAAGCTCGATGCGCCATTGACAACAGGCGAGGGCACGCAACTGGCAGGCGAAGTGCCGGCGGGCAAGCCAATGGGCTACGTCCTGCTCAAGCGCGGTCACCAGTGCCTGCTGCCGGTGGGCACCGCGTATCGCTTCGAAGCCAGTCGCCCGGGCGTGATCCTGCAGCAGACGATCAAAGGCCCGTTGTCGGTCGAGAAGTGGGCCGACATCTGTTTCAAGTGATCTGCCCAGCCGTCCCCGCCCACAAGAAAAAAAGGAATCCCGCCATGGCCATGCTTGAAACCGCAGCCCAAACGCCACTGTTCGCCGATGAAGATGTCCAGGCCAGCGCCGCCCATCCCGTCACCGGTTATCGCTCTTTCAAACTCGGCGCGTTCGAACTGTCGCGCGACGAGTATTTCGCCCGCATTACCTGGCCCGCCAAAGGCCAGACCCGCTCGCACTTGATCCCGGCCGATGCCTTTCTGCGTGCCTTGATGCGCGACGTGGCCTGGGGCTTTTTCTACGGCTGGGTCAACTTCGACCACGTCATCGGCACCCGCAATTACTACGGCAAGGTCGACCTGTACGCCGGCACCTTCAACGGCACGCTGAAGGCGGCCGGAGTCAACTACACCGAAAACTTCGAAACGCCGCTGATCATGGCGACATTCAAGGCGATCCTGCGCGACTGGACCAACGCCACCTTCGACCCCTTCGCCGCACCGGAAGAAACCGGCAGCGCATTCGGTCGCAAGAACGGCAACAACATCGAGGCCATCGAGCGCTTCCGTATCGCCACCCGGCGCATGCCCGGCCTGCCGGATGATTCGCCGCTGCGCAACGATCTGCCGGTCAACCGCCAGTTCATCGATGTGCCGCAGGACGAGCCGGAAATTCACCCAGCGGAAGGTTTCGAAGGCCAGCTGCATGCCTTCAACCTGCACAAGTACCTGTCGCGCTCCGACGTGACCTGGAACCCCTCGGTGACCTCGGTGTGCAAGGCCAGCCTGTTCTGCCCGACCACCGAAGAATTCATCCTGCCGGTGTTCCATGGCAATGACCGCATCGAGTGGTTCCTGCAGCTATCGGACGAGATCATCTGGGATGTCGGCGACAAGGACGACGGCAACCCCCGTGCGCGCATCACCATGCGCGCCGGCGATATCTGCGCCATGCCCGCGGACATTCGCCACCAGGGCTATTCGACCAAGCGCTCGATGTTGCTGGTCTGGGAAAACGCCACGCCGAACCTGCCGCAACGCTACGAAAGCGGCGAACTCAAGCCGTATCCGATCGAGTTCTAAGACCCGGTGTCTTGCCCGGCCTTGCGCCGGGCCATGCACTCAGCCATCCCGTCAAACACTGCGTCCTAGCGCGGTGCGAGGAAACCATTATGCAAAATCAGCTCTATATCGATGGCCGCTTCGTGGATGCGGTCGCCGGCGGCACCATCGATGTCGTGTCGCCCCATGACGGCTCGTTGATCACCCGCATCGCCGCCGCCGAAGCCGCCGACGTCGACCTCGCCGTGGCCGCCGCCAAACGGGCGTTTCCGGCCTGGTCGGCCCTTGGCGCCGCCGAGCGCGGACGCCTTCTGCTCAAACTGGCGGACAGAATCGAGCAGTGCAGCGAAGAACTGGCGCAGCTGGAGTCCTTGAACACCGGGCACCCGATCCGTGATTCCCGTGGCCTCGATGTGCCGCGCACCGCCGCGTGCTTCCGCTACTTTGGCGGCATGGCCGACAAGATCGAAGGCGCGGTGATTCCGGTGGAGGCCGGGTTCCTCAATTACGTGCAGCGCAAGCCGATTGGCGTGGTCGGACAGATCGTGCCCTGGAACTTTCCGTTGATGTTCACCAGTTGGAAGATGGGCCCGGCGCTGGCGGCGGGCAACACCATCGTTATCAAGCCCTCGGAAATCACGCCGCTGTCGACCTTGCGCATTGTCGAGTTGATGACCGAAGTCGGCTTCCCCAAAGGCGTGGTCAACGTGGTGCCGGGTTACGGCCATACCGCGGGCCAGGCGCTGGCCGAGCACCTGGACGTCGGCAAGATTGCCTTTACCGGCTCAACCGCGACCGGTCGGCGGATTGTTGAAGCGTCGAAGAGCAACCTCAAGCGCATTCAACTGGAACTGGGTGGCAAGGGTGCGAACATTGTATTTGAAGACGCCAATCTGGAAGCGGCGGTCAACGGCGCTGCCTGGGCGATCTTCCATAACCAGGGCCAGGCCTGTATCGCCGGTTCGCGGCTGATTTTGCATGAAGACATCGCTGATGCATTCCTGGAACGCTTCATCGCCCTGGCCAAGTCGATCCGCCTTGGTGACCCGATGGACCCCGACACCGAAATGGGCCCACTGACCTCGGCCCTGCACCGCGACCGGGTGCTGGCCTACATCGATATCGCGATCGAGCAGGGCGGCAAGATCCTCGCAGGTGGCAAGGCACCGGACGACCAGGCCCTGGCCAAGGGTTTCTATGTCGAACCTACCGTGGTCGAGGCCAAGCCGGGTGACCGTGTCTGCCAGGAAGAAGTCTTCGGTCCCTTCGTCACGGTTGTGCGCTTTCGCACCGACGAAGAAGCGCTGGCCATTGCCAACAGCACTGAGTACGGACTGGGCAGCGGCCTGTGGACGCAGAACCTCAGCCGCGCGCATAAAATGGCCGACGCGATCCACGCGGGCATGTGCTGGATCAACTGCTACAAGCGCGTCAGCCCCGGTAGCCCGTTTGGCGGCGTAGGGCAGTCCGGTTATGGCCGGGAAATGGGCTTTGAAGCGATCCACGACTACACCGAAGCGCGCTCGGTGTGGGTCAACGTCGACGCGAAAATTCCCCCACACTTCAAACGCTGAGGTCGGCCATGAATCCTTTTGTTTACCAAAGCCTGCCGACCCGCGTGGTGTTCGGCTGGGGCAAGCTCTCGGCACTGGCTGAAGAAATCGAGCGCCTCGGCGCCCGACGGGCGCTGATCCTCACCACGCCGGAACAGCACGGGCTCGGCGAACGCGTCGCGGCGTTACTCGGTGAACGTGCCGCGGGTGTGTACCCGCACGCGGTGATGCATGTGCCGCTGGAAGTGGCGCAAGCGGCGCGCATCGAGGCGGCGCGCCTGGATGCCGATTGCTGCGTGGCCATCGGCGGAGGCTCGACCATTGGCCTGGGCAAGGCAATCGCCATGGATTCGGGGTTGCCGATTGTGGCGGTGCCAACCACCTATGCGGGTTCGGAGATGACGCCGATCTACGGCCTGACCGAAAACCGCCTGAAGAAAACCGGACGCGACCCACGGGTGCTGCCGAAAACCGTGATCTATGATCCCCAATTGACCCTGACCCTGCCGGCGCAGATCTCCGCCTGTTCGGGCATGAACGCCATGGCCCACGCGGTGGAAGCCCTGTACGCCGAGGATGCCAACCCGATCATCGGTTTCATGGCCGAAGAGTCGATCCGCTCGCTGGCGCAGGCATTGCCGGGAGTGGTCAAGGATCCCGGCGATCCCGACGCTCGCAGCCAGGCGTTATATGGCGCGTGGCTGGCGGGCATTTGCCTGGGCTCGGTCGGCATGGCCTTGCACCACAAGCTCTGCCACACCCTGGGCGGTACGTTCAACCTGCCGCATGCCCAGGCCCACGCCATCGTCCTGCCCCATGCGGCGCATTACAACCGTGAGGCGGCCGCCGAACCGTTGCAGCGTGCCGCGCGGGCCCTGGGTGGTCGCGAGGCCGGCGAGGTGGGCGCGTTGTTGTATGCACTCAACCAGAAACTGGGTATTCCATTGGCACTGGCCGACATCGGCTTCCCGGCAAACGGCCCGGCTGAAGCCGCGCAAATCGCCTGCGCCAGCCCTTACTACAATCCACGGCCGTTCGAACAAGGCCCGATCGAAGCGCTGCTGACCCGTGCCCTGAAGGGGCTGGCGCCAGCCTGATCAACCGTGCGCCAGCACCTGTCGGAATAAAAACAATGACCGATGAAGACAAAGCAATCGAGAAACTCATCTCCGAGCAGGCGGTGAACAGTTTCGGCGACGCGCCCAATGCGCGTTACCGGCAAATCATGCAAAGCCTGGTTCGCCACCTGCATGCATTCGTCAGTGAGGTCGAGCTGACCGAGCAGGAGTGGTTCGAAGGCATTCGCTTTCTGACCGAAACCGGGCACAAATGCGATGGCCTGGTGCGCCAGGAATTCATCCTGCTGTCGGACACCCTCGGCGTATCGATGCTGGTCGACGCGATCAATCATCGCCACAGCGCCACGGCCACCGAGACCACGGTGTTTGGGCCGTTCTACATCGAAGGCATGCCCGAGCGAACGTTCGGCGAGAACATGGCCTTCACCCCGGGCGAGGCGGCGCTGGTGCGCGGACGGGTGGTCGATACCCAGGGCAATGCCCTGGCCGGCGCGGTGCTGGACGTCTGGCAGACCGCCGAAAACGGCATGTATTCGGGCCAGGACACAGAACAGCCGTTCGGCAACCTGCGCGGGCGCTATCGCACCGACGCCGACGGCTGCTTTGCGATCCGCACGATTGTCCCGGTGTGTTATCCGATTCCGACCGATGGCCCGGTGGGGCGCATGCTCGAGGCGGCCAATCGGCACCCCTGGCGGCCGGCGCACCTGCATTTCATGATCGAGGCGCCGGGGTATCGCAAACTGGTGACCCATCTGTTCAATCACGATGATCCGTACCTGGCATCCGATGCGGTGTTCGGGGTCAAACAGTCGTTGCAGGTGATCTACGAGGATCGTACCCGCCACGATGAGCTGTCCGCGCGGTTGGGCATGCCATTGCCGTTCAAGCGTGCGTGCTACGAATTCGTCATGGAGGCGGCGTGAATCATGGGCCAGTTTTTTGCCGTATTCGCCACCGATCACCCGGATTCCCTGGCCCTGCGCCAACGCTTGCGGCCCAGCCACCAGGCGCATTTGCGTGGGACCGATGCACACCGCGTGGTCGTGCGCCTGGGAGGCCCGACCCTTGATGACGCAGGCTTGGCGATGAATGGCACGCTGCTGGTGATCGAAGCCGGCAGTCTGTCCGAGGTGGAATCGTTCATCCAGGACGATCCCTACGTCCAGGCCGGGCTGTTTTCGAGCATCCAGATTCGTCCCTGGCACTGGAGTCTCGGCAATCCGGAACGGCGGGGCTGAGCATGACCGTCATCACCTTGTGCCAACGGGAAGACATCGCCGACGGCGGCGCCCTGGGGCTGCCGCAGCACCAGCACCTGCATCCCGCCGGCCTCGTCGCGGTGCGCCAGGGCGAGCAGGTGTGGGTGTACATCAACCGCTGCCCGCATTTTTCCGTGCCGCTGGACTATCGCCCGCAGGAATTCTGCACCTATCGCGGCCAGGTGCTGATGTGCGCGCATCACAGCGCGATGTTTCGTTTCGAGGATGGGCACTGTATCGATGGGCCGTGCCAAGGCGCGCGGCTGGAGCCTGTGCCGGTGCGCTGGGTGGAAAACAGCCTGGTGATGGAGGTGGGTGAGGAGGGCTGAACTACACTGTTTCAGGGTGAACCACGCCCATCAGGAGATCATCATGAAAAGGTTGTCACCCATCGGCCTGTGCGTCGCACTGTCGTTTTGCAGTGCCCAGGGATGGGCCCAGACGGTAGTACCGCTGAAGGGCCAGACTTCGCAACAGACTCAACTGGATATCAACGAATGCAACAGCATCGCCGCCAGCAGTGCATCGACCACCTCGACACCTTCTGGTGGACGGATCAAGGGTGCGGCAGTAGGCGCGGCGGCCGGCGCGGCCGGGGCCCAGGTGCGCGGTCGTCAGCATGACGAGTTCTATGATCGTGTCGATGACGATACCAAGCAGGACTACCGGCAGAACCGCGCCAAGGAAACGGCGGCGGCGGGCGCCGTGGTTGGCGGCTCGCGCCAGCGCCAGGAGCGTCGGGCGCAGGAGAAAACCAACGCTGCGAACACCTCGACGGCGTATACCAGTTGCTTGCAGGGCAAGGGTTACCAAGTCAATCCGTGAACTTTCACGTACTTGTAGGAGCGAGCATGCTCGCGAAAAACCTGAGAACACCGCGGGGTGCCAGGTTTCCCGCGTCATCGTTGACGACCATCGCGAGCATGCTCGCTCCTACAGGGGATGTTTAAATCCGGAGGCTGGTCTTTTCCCGCTGATCCAGCAAATACACCATCAGGCACGCATACAACGTTACCGCAATGAACAACCCCATGCGCACCGCAAAGGCGGTGTAGACATCCTTGCCCGCCAGGCTGTCCTGGACCGATTGGCCCAACAGGATAATCAAGGTGATCAAGGTGTTGAGCCAGAAGCCCGGGCTCAACCGCCCCGGGCTCAGGCCATAGAGCTTGCGCGCCAGGATCAGGGCGACCAGCAGCATCCACAGGAAGAACATCCACAGGTGCACGAAGACCGTCAGTGCGCTCCAGAACGCAATCGCCAGCAGGCCGCCGAGCAAGGTCGAGCCAATCAGTTCGCGGGCGGCGTCGCGGGCGTTGGTGCTGGAACTCTGCTGGCCGAGGCTCACCGCCTTGAGGACGATGGGCAGGTAGCTGGCGGGGTCGATCAGTGCCAGCAGGAAGGTCGGGATCACGATCAGGGTTGCGCGCAAGGCGACGCGGTCGACGTCTGTCTCAGACAATGCCGGGGCGGGCGGGGGCGTCGGGGCGTTGGCGGGTTCCGGGAATAGCCAGTGACTGACCCTGCCGACCAGGACCGCCAGAAGCAAGCCGCTGGTCAACGCCTTGATCACCGTTGCCGCCAGGCCGAAGTCGGCGACCCCGGCCGCCGGGATCATGGTCAGGCCGATCACCAGGAAGGTCACCACCAGGTTATTGCCACCCCGCTGGCCAAAGCGAAACACCATCAGCAGGCCGAGGCCGATCAACAGCACACCGCTGAAGGCGTAGTAACGCAGGAGCGGGATCAGCAGCAGGCCGATGCCGGTGGTCAGCATCGCGGTCAGCGCCAGCACCAGGGTGGCCTTGAACGGCAACGGGCGATTGAGGCTGACCAGCAACAATGCCCCCAGCACCGGCGCGAGGAACGGGATGGGCATAGCCAGGCCAAAACTCGCGGCCAGGCACAGCGCCGTACCACAGGCCAGGCGCAGCGCGCGCTGCACCCTGGGCGAGCGCTCAGTAGGCATAAGACAACCAGCTCATCAGCCACAGGAACAAGCGGCCCAGCGGGTTGAGCACGTTGCCTTCGGCAGGGAAGGCCATGACTTCGGCCTGGCCGCCGGAACGGATGGCACGGTTGTCCTTGAGCAGGGTCAGTGACTCGGGGGAAAACTCGATGACCACCGGAAAACGCTGGGCCGGGCGCAGCCAGTCACGGCTGTTCTGCACCGTGGGCAGGCTGCCGGGCGCGGTCGGCTGACCCACGCTGACGCCGTAGCCGATACTGCGTACCCGGCCCTGGAACACTTCGCCGGGCAGCGCATCGAGGGCAATCGACACCGGGGTTTCAGGCCGGACCAGCGCCAGGTTGTTCTCGGTCATGTCGGCGCTGATCCACACATCGTGGATCGCGATCAGGGTCATCACCGGGTTGCCGGCCGCGGCGAATTGGCCGACATCGGTGCGCAGGTCGGTGATCAAGCCAGCCGAACGGGCGCGAATCTGTGTGTTGGAAAGGTCCAGCTCGGCTTTCGACAGGGCGGTCGCGGCACTGCGCAACAGGGCGTTGTCTTCCTCGCTGCCGCCTTCCTGCTCACGGGCGCGCTGCACTTCGGCGCGGGCCGCGGCGACCTGGCTGACGGCTGCCTCGCGGTTGGCGCGGGACACCTCCAGCAGGCGCACGGAAATGGTCCCGGGGTCTTCGCGGTACAAGCCCTCGAGACGCTGATTGTCCTGTCGCGCCTTGAGCTCGTTGGCCTGCGCCGCGCGCAGACTGGCTTGTGCCGAGGCGATACCGGCGGTGCTGGCGCCGATCTGCCGGCGGGTGGATTCCAGGTCGGCGCGCGCACGATCCACGGCGATCTGGTACGGCTGGGGGTCAATCTCGAAAATCACCTCGCCGGCCTGCACATCCTGGTTATTGCGCACGTTGACACGTGTCACCCGGCCAGCGACTTCCGCCGCCACCGGAATCACAAACGCACCCACCCGAGCCTGCTGGGTATAGGGGGTGAAGCGGTCAGCCAACAGGTACCAGGCCAGGCTCAGGACGATCAGCAGCAACACCCACTTGATGCCTTTTTTCGTCGGGTCGGCGGCGGGCGGCGCGGGCTGGGGGGAAGGCGCGGCTTCAGTCATGGTTCTTTCACCTGATTGGGCAAAGGGAAGGCGGGCTGCTGCGCCGGGGGCTCGGCGAGCAGGTCGCCCCAGTCGGTGCGTTGTTCCATCTGCTGGCGCGTGGCGCGGTCGACCTTGGGCTGGGCGCTGTACCAACCGCCGCCCAGGGCCTTGTACAGGGCAATTACATTGCTCACCGCATCGCCTCGGCTGAGCAGGTAGCTGTCCTGCAGTTCGAGCAGCGCCCTTTGGGCATCCAGCACCCGCTGGAAGTCCGAGTAACCTTCGCGGTAGAGCGTGTTGGCCAGGGCCAGCGAGCGTTGCGCGGCTTTTTCCGCATCGCGCAAGATGCGCTCACGTTGCAGGGCGCGGGTCAGGCCGTTGGCGGCGTCATCCGCCTCGCGTGCGGCCTGTCGTACCTTGTCGCGATAGGCTTCGATCAACTGCTGCAAGCGCGCATCCTGCACGCGCACGTTGTTGCTGATGCGGCCGTAGTCGAACACGTTCCAGCGCAGGCTCGGGCCGCCGATCAGGTCGAGACTGCGCGAGGTTCCGCTCAAGGTATCGGTCGACCAGACGATGCTGCCGAGCAACGTCAGGGCCGGGTAGAAATCGGTTTCGGCGACGCCGATCAGCGCCGACTGTGCTGCAACGTTCAGCTCGGCCGCACGCACATCGGGCCGGCGCAGCAGCAGATTGGCCGGGACATCCTGCAAAACGGCGCGATCGACCAGCGGGATCAATTCGCTGTTGTCGACCACCAGTGGCAGCGCACCGGGTGGCTGGCCGATCAACACGGCCAAGGCATTGCGAGTGCGAGACAGCTGATCTTCCAGTACGGGAATGGTGCTCAACGTGCCCAGGTATTGGGTCTTGGCTTGTTGCAGGTCAAGTTCGGCGGTCTGCCCACTGTTGAACAGTCTTTCGGTGATCTCGTAATTGCGATGCTGTTGGCGGGCGTTTTCGTTGGCGACGCGCAGGCGTGCCTCGGTGGTGCGCAGGAAGAAATAAGAGTCGGCGACCTGTGCCCGCACCAGGACCAGCACGTCGTCATAGTTGGCTTCAGCCGCAAAGTAGCTGGCATCGGCGGCTTCGATGGCACGGCTGAAGCGTCCCCAGAAATCCAGTTCCCAGCCCACATCGAATCCGGCGCTGTGCTGCCAGAAATGGCTGTCTACCGGGTTGGTTCCGCCGGATTGATGGCGGTTGATGTAGACGCTGTCAGCGCTGATCTGCTGCAGTTGCGGGTATCGCCCGCTTTGCGCGATGCCCAATTGCGCGCGGGCCTCCATCACGCGCAAACCGGCGATCTTCAGGCTGGTATTGCGCGCATCCGACTCGGCGATCAACCGGTCGAGCACCGGGTCGGCGAAAATTTGCCACCATTGGCGGGTGTCCGGGTACACCCCGCGTTGGCTGGCATGCTCAAGGGCCGGGGTGTTCCAGTGATCGACCCAGTCTTCGCCGGGCGGCTGGAAGTCCGGCCCCAGTCGTACGCAACCGCCGAGGACCACTACGCCTAACAGCAGTAGCTGGCGGCGTCGCATCCACGTGGATGTAGCTGATTGCATTGGGCGTTTTCCAACCAAAGGACATCACAGCAGCATAGTCGTCGGCTTGCCTTCTGCATGGCGTTGCCAACCAATAGGTAAAAACGTCGCGACTGTCGTAAAAACGACCTGTTTGCGCTGAACGCGAACCGCCATCAGTTTTCTGTTGAACGAGTGTTCAGCTTGAACTATGTTCGTTTCACCTTCTTTCCCGGCTGGTTGCGGGCTTGCGTTTCTTCATCTTGAACGAGGCACTGGCATGCGGTTTTCACCCTTTGTTGAGCGGATCCCGGAACAAGGCGTAGCCGCTATTGATGACCCCCACGGCAGCGAACTTAACGATCGGCCGGTTTTACGTGAAGCGCTCGCCGGGCACTACGGCAGGCTGTTGGGGCGTGAGCTCAACGCCACCAACGTGATCACGCTGACAGGGGCGCAAGACGCCTTGTTCATCACGTCGAAATGCCTGCTTGCCGCCGGGGACGAGGTGATTGTCGTCGATCCGATGTACCCGACCTGCGACGCGCCGCTCAAGGCCTGCGGCGCCACGCTGGTGCGGGTGGCGTCCGTTGATGCAGCGCTGCTGGCCAAGGCGATTACCCCGCGCACCCGGGCAATTTTCCTGTCCAGCACGGTGCTCAAGCACGACACATTGCAAGCCATCGCCAGACTCGCCGTTGCCCATGACCTGTGGGTGGTCATCGATGAAGTCCATGAGGACCTGGCACTGCAGCACCAAAACCTCAGCCTCACGGTAGCGCCGGGCATGGCCGAGCGTTGTGTGGTGATGGGTAGCCTGGCGAAATCCCACCCAATGGCCGATTGGCACATGGGTTGGATCATCGCTGATCCTGCCCTCGTGGCGCGTGCCGAATCCCTGGTGTTGGCCAGGACCTGCGAGCGTATCCATGATTTTGTCCTGGCGTTGAAAACCCAGGGACCACGGCCTGTGGTCAGCGGCGTGACGAGCAGGCCGGTCAGCGAACCGGTCACCGCGCGAACCATGATCGAAGTCGAAGGCCTGCACAAACGCTTCGGCAACATCGAGGTGCTCAAGGGCGTGTCCCTGACGGCGCGCGAGGGCGAGGTGATCTCGCTGATCGGCGCCAGCGGCTCCGGCAAAAGCACCTTGCTGCGCTGCATCAACATGCTCGAAGTCCCGGACCAGGGACGCATCCTGGTAGATGGCGAAAGCATTCACCTGAACCACACCCGCCCCGGCGCGCCGCTGGTGTCGGACGCCAAACAGTTGGTACGCATCCGGTCCAGCCTGGGCATGGTGTTCCAGAACTTCAACCTCTGGCCCCATCGCACGGTCCTGGAAAACCTCATCGAAGCGCCGACCCAGGTCTTGCGCGAAAGCCGGGCGGAGGCGACCGAGCGCGCCGAAGCCTTGCTTGAACGGGTGGGGCTGGCGGCCAAGCGCAACGAGTACCCGGCCTTTCTCTCCGGAGGGCAGCAACAACGGGTGGCCATCGCCCGGGCCCTGGCCATGCGGCCCAAGGTCATGCTGTTCGACGAACCCACCTCGGCACTCGACCCTGAACTGGTCGGGGAAGTGCTGCGGGTGATCCGCTCTCTCGCCGAGGAAGGCCGGACCATGATCCTGGTGACCCATGAAATGGCCTTCGCCCGCGATGTTTCTTCCAAAGTCGCCTTTTTGCATCAAGGGCTGATCGAGGAAACCGGTACGCCGGACGACGTGTTCGTACACCCACGCAGCGAGCGTTGCCGGCAATTCGTCAACGCTCATCAAACTCGCTAAAAACAACAAAAGACGGGGCAAAAACCATGGGAAATCGACGTTTGGCAAACTGGTTGACTGGCGCGGCCGCTGTAATGCTGGCTGGCATGAGCGCGGCGCAGGCACAACCGATCAGGTTCGCGGTCGCCGCCGAACCCTATCCGCCGTACACCGAGAAGCAGGCCAACGGCGAGTGGAAAGGTTTTGAAGTGGACCTGATCCACAAGCTGTGCAGCGAAATGAAAGCCGAGTGCGAGATCAAGGAAGTGGCATGGGACGGGATTATTCCGTCGTTGCTGGCGAAGAAAATCGACGTGATCTTTTCCTCGATGTCGGTGACCGAAGAACGGGAAAAACAGATCGCTTTCAGCAAGGCCTACTACGACTCCGTGGTGGCGGTTGTCGGACCGAAGGACGCTGTCGTCAAGAAATACCCGGACGACCTCAAGGGCAAGACCATCGGCGTGCAGAACTCCACGGTCAGCGCCAGCTACCTGAAGACCTACTACGAAAAAATCGCCGACGTGAAGTATTACGACACCCAGGACTCGGTCAACGCCGACCTGATCGCCGGTCGCCTCGACCTGATGATGGCCGACGGCACCGCCATGGCGGCCTTCGTCAAGACCCCGGATGCCAGCAAGAGCAACCTGGATTACCTCGGCGCCGTGCCATACGACCCGATCTTCGGCAAGGGCGTGGGCGCAGGCCTGCGCAAGGACGACACCGAGCTCAAGGCCAAACTCGACAAAGCCATCCAGGAACTGCTGGCGAGCAAGGATTATGACGACCTGTCCCAAAGCTACTTCGGCACGAGCGTGAAGCCGGCGTTCTGATAGCCAGATCTGTACACAGATCCTGTGTGGGAGCGGGCTTGCTCGCGAAGGCGGTGTGGCGGTCGACATCATCGCTAAATGGCATACCGCTTTCGCGAGCAAGCCCGCTCCCACAGGGGCAAGTGGCGCCTTCAAGGAAACTGACTGGAGAGCAACATGCCTGCAATGTTCGATTTGATCGGTTTCAGCGAGCAAGGATGGGGGGCGGCGCTGCTCAGGGGCTTATGGATGACCCTGCAGATATCCGCCGGGGCCTTTGTGCTCGGGCTGGCCATCGGCCTGGTCGTGGCCTGCCTCAAGTTGGGCGGGCCAAGACCGATTGCCGCGCTGGCGCGCGGTTACACCACCTTGTTCCGCGCGGTTCCGGAACTGCTGCTGATCCTGTTGCTTTATTACGTCGGCTCCATGCTGCTCAACGCACTGATGGCAGCGCTGGGTTACGGCGCGGTGAACGTCAGCGGCCCCTTGGCGGCGATCGTGGTGCTGGGCCTGGTGCAGGGCGCCTATGCCTCGGAGATTTTTCGCGCGGCGATCCAGGCCATTCCTTTCGGCCAGATCGAAGCGGCAAAAGCCTTCGGGCTGCACGGCTTCGCTTTGTTCCGCCGCGTCACGCTGCCGATCATGGCGCCCTATGCGATGGCGGGGATGGCCAACCTGTGGATCAACCTGATCAAGGACAGCGCCCTGATCAGCGTGGTCGGTACCAACGAACTGTTGTACACCGCCCGGCAAGGCGCGGGCTCGACGCGTCATTACCTGTTGTTCTACCTCACGGCCGCGGCGCTGTATTACGCGGTAACGCTGGCTTCCAACTACCTGTCGGGACGGCTCGAGCGACGTATTCGTCGCTGGATGCCACTTGTCGACTGAACCGGCAGGGAGAATGAAATGATTCCAACGTGGATAGTTGAATACGCATCGCTGTTGGCCCGCGGGCTACAAACGACCCTTTTGATCCTGTTGATTGCCAGCGTGTTCGGTTTTTTCCTGGCGGTGCTGGTAGCGCTGGCCAGGATCTCCAGGAACAAGGTCATCGCCAAGCTCAGTCTGTTTTATACCAGCGTGACCCGCGGCACCCCCTTGCTGATCCAGATCTACATTTTCTACTACGGCCTGGGCAGTCTGTTTGCGCAGTTTCCATTGATTCGCGGCAGTTTCCTCTGGCCATACTTGCGTGATGGTTACTGGTACATCGTGTTCGCCCTGGTGGTGTCGGTGGGGGCCTATGTCGGCGAAGTGATCCGCGGTGGCTTGCTGGCGGTGCCCAAAGGCGAAATGGAAGCGGCTTCGGCGTTCGGCATGACCCCGCGCCAGGCCCTGTTGCGGGTGCGGTTGCCCCGGGCGCTGCGCTTGCTGTTGCCGACGCTGGCTGGGGAAACCGTGATGCTGCTCAAATCCACGGCCCTGGCCTCGACCATCGCCGTGATCGATCTGTTGGGCGCGGCCAACGTGGTGCGCGCGCAAACCCTGCAGGTGTATGAGCCGTTGCTGCTGGTGGCCGGTGTCTACGTGTGCCTGACGTTCCTGATCGAGGCGCTTTTCGCCTTCGCCGAGCGTCGTGGCACCCCGGTTCGCAGGTCTGCATGATGAAGAGCACGCCATTGGTTGACCGCTCCTTGCAAGGCATCGGCCTGTGCACATTGGGCTACGCGTTCCTGTCCTTGCAGGATGCCGGTATCAAGTGGCTGGTGGCCGATTATTCGGTGTTCACCATTCTGTTCTGGCGCGCCCTGGTGGTGGTGCTCGCCTGTTTGCTGCTCGGCCGTTTGCAACTGGTTCGGCGTGCCTGGCGTTCGTCCAGCCGGCGGCTGCTGGTGGTGCGCGGCTTGCTGTCGATCGCTGCCTGGCTGCTGTATTACACGGCGGCCCGCGACCTGACCCTGGCGGAGATGACCACCCTGTATTTCTCGGCACCGATCATGGTCACGGTGCTGGCGACGGCGATTCTCAAGGAGCGCGTCAACGGTTGGCAGTGGTTCACCCTGATCATCGGGTTCATCGGCGTGGTGATTGCTTGTCGCCCCAGCGACATGGGCGATCCGCTGCCGATAGTCCTGACCCTGTTGGCAGCGATGTGCTGGGCGTTCACCTATATCCAGTTGCGCCAGGTGGATGAGCAGACCTCGGTGCTCGAACAGATGTTGATCACCAACGTGGTGTTCGTCATCTGTATGGCGCTGGCGTTGCCCTGGACCCACACGCCAGCACCTGTTCCAGCCTGGCTGGGCATGCTCGGTGCGGGACTGATGGGCGGCATCGGCCAGTTCCTGCTGTTCGCCAGTTTCCAGCGTGCCACCGCGACCGTGCTGGCGCCGTTCGAGTACACCGGGCTGATCTGGGCGTTCCTGCTGTCGAGCCTTATCTGGGGCACGCTGATGGATGTGTCGTTGATGATCGGCGCCGGGTTGATCGCGGTCAGCGGCACCCTGGCGATGATTTTCGGCCGGCACCCGTCGCAGGAGGTCGTCGGTGCCGAATGCTCGGTGTCGCAGCCTCTCTATCCCGAAGCGGCCGAGGGCAAGCCCGATGGCGGCCGAGCGAGTGTCGTGGATCAATGACAGGAGGACTGGCTTATGGCGCAGGATGTTTCGTTCGAGGTTCGCAACAACAATGGTGAACCGGTACAGGTCGGTGCCTGGCGTTTCGAGGGCGGCCGCGGTGGGCCCAAGGTGCACTTGCAGGCCGGGGTACATGCCGATGAAATCGCCGGCATGCTGGTCCTGCACCTGTTGATGCAACGCCTTCAGGTGGCCGAGTCCCAGGGCCGCCTCAACGGCAGCGTGACCGTGGTACCACAGGCCAACCCGCTGGGTATCGGTCAGTTTCGCCAGGGGCGGATCCTGGGACGTTTTCACGATGCCAGCGGTCAGAACTTCAACCGTGGCTTCGATCGGTCGGCCACGATGCCGCGGCCTTCGACCAATGTCCAGGAGTGGCAACAGAAGCTGGTGCAACTGGCGGCACCGGCGGATGTGATGCTGGACCTGCACACCGATGACGAAGCGCTGCCCTACCTGTACGTGCACCGCAGTTTCTGGCCCCGTGGCCGTGCACTGGCGGCGGCGCTGCGGATGGACCTGGCGATCATCTGGGATGACGGTGGCGACGGTTCGTTCGAGGAAACGATTATTGCGCCATGGCTGCGCGACGACACGACTGGGCAGCGCATGGCCGCGACCCTGGAGCTGCGAGGGCAGGGTGACGTCAGCGACCGTTTTGCCGAGCAGGATGCACAGGGGCTTTACGCCTGGCTTTGTGGCCAAGGCATCATCGACGATGCGCTGGCGCCCGCCGACTGGCCCGTCGAGGCCGTGGAGATGGGCCACATGGAGACCATTGTCGCGCCGCAGCCCGGGGTGCTGATCTTCGAGAAGGAACTGGGCGATCGGGTCGAGCAGGGACAGCGCTTTGCACGAATCCTGCGTCGCCCGGGCGACCCGTCCTCCGAAGTGGTGCTGTATGCCGAGCAGACCGGACGCCTGGTCACACGCTACCGCGATCGTTTGATCGCCCGGGGCATGGGGGTGGCGAAGTTCACTGGCAGTCGCCTTTCGCGGCACTGGAACGGCGGGTTGCTGGATCCCAACTGAGGCGCAACGGCGGCAGTGGCCGATCACCGGTGTGCATGTTGAACGCCGGTTGACGATATCTGACAACCGTCCGTCGCTGGACTACGCTGCGATACGTACCCCTGTCCAGAACCCAGTGACGTAAGGAACGGATGCATGCGCAGCTGGTTGCTCACCCCATTGATCGTCATTGTCGCGATGTGCTGGACGGTACTGCTACGAGCCGAGGACGCGCCCCCGCCGCTGGAGGCGCAACCGGCGCCTGCGGAATTGAAAATTGCCAATCGCAGCATCATCGTCTTTCGTGGTGCATTACTCGGTGAAGCGCCGCAGACCCGGGTCAAACGGGCCAGGACAGCGATTAACGAAGCACTGGATGATGCGGACGACCTGGGTGTCACCCTTGATGGCATCCAGGGTAGTTACCTGGTGCTGCTGGGTTCCAAGCGCGCGTTTATCGTTTCCCCCAAGGATGTCGATACCACCGAGTTCGAATCAGTCAGGCAGGCGGCTGAAAGTGCTGCTGGCAAACTGCGCCAAGTGGTGGCCGAAACCCAGGAAGCCCGTAGCCTGCACTTGATTCTCAAATCGCTGGCGGGTGCCGCGCTGGCTACCGGTATCTATGTTGTGTTGCTCTGGGGCATGGCGTACCTGCGCCGTCGCTTGCTGAAAAAGCTGCCGGACCTGATGCACCGGCACACCCAGGCGTTGAAAGTCGGACGGGTGCAGGTGATCGATGCCAACTACCTGTATCCGCTGGTCAGCCGCCTGCTGGGGATATTGCGCTGGCTGGTCGTCTTGCTGCTGACCTACGAATGGCTGGGTTTTGTCCTGTCCCGCTTTCCCTACACCCGGCCTTGGGGCGAAAGCCTCAACAACTACCTGTTGGAAGTCGCCGGTTATTTATTCCAGGGCATCGTCGGCGCCATACCCGGACTGGGCGTGGCGTTGGCGATCTTTTTCATTGCCCGCGGCACCACGGTCTTCGCCCGTCGGATCCTAAGGCGCATGGCCACCCCCGGCACCTTCAGCTGGTTGAACCAGGAAACCCTGCAACCGACCCAACGCCTGACGTCGCTGGCCATCTGGCTGTTTGCCCTGGCCATGGCCTATCCCTACCTGCCGGGCGCCGGCACTGAAGCCTTCAAGGGTTTGTCGGTGCTGATCGGCCTGATGATTTCCCTGGGCGCTACCAGCGTGGTCGGGCAGGCGGCGTCCGGGTTGATCCTGACCTACACGCGCACCTTGCGCCCCGGCGAGTTCGTGCGCATTGGCGAATACGAAGGCACGGTGACGGAGCTGGGCATGTTTACCACGCGCATTCGCACCGGCCTTGGGGAAGTACTGACCCTGCCCAATTCAATGATTACTGCCACCGTCACCAAGAACTATTCGCGCACCGTGCAGGGCCCGGGTTATGTGGTCGACACCGTGGTGACCATCGGCTACGACACGCCGTGGCGTCAGGTCGAAGCCATGCTGCTGGAAGCGGCCAGGCGCACCCCCGGGGTCCTCGAGGAACCGCCGCCGCAGGTGTTCCAGACCGCCCTGTCGGATTTCTATCCCGAGTATCGCCTCGTGGCCCAGGCCATCCCCAGCCAGCCACGCCCGCGCGCGGTGCTGTTGAGCATGTTGCACGCCAACATCCAGGACGTGTTCAACGAGTACGAGGTGCAAATCATGTCGCCGCACTACCTGGGTGATCCAGAGCAGGAGAAGAGGGTGCCCAAGGACCAGTGGTATACGGCACCGGCGCACAAAACCCGGTAAATCTGAGTTGAGCCACGGTTGGATACCCGCATGAAATTGACTAAACGCCACCATGCCTTCGCAGGCTTCATTCTCCTGGCCCTGGGCTTGATGGGCATGTCTGCGCTGTTGCTGCTCAAGTCCGAAACACAGCGTCGGGAAACGCGCTTCGCCGAATACGTGCAGAATATCTCCGGCATCGTGCGCAACCAGCTCGATACCAACGAAGCGGTATTGGCCGGCTTCTCGGCATTTCTCCAGGCGGTCGACCAGAGCGACAACGAGGCGGCGGCGCGTTATGCCGCCGCGGTGATGTCCGCTTACCCGCATCTGTACATGCTCGAAGCGGCGCGCGCGGTGCCCCTGGCAGAGCAGTCGGCCTTCGAAGCAATGCTGCGTCGCACCTGGCGACCCGATTTCACGCTCAAGGATTTCCCCACCCTTACCCGGCAACCGGCACAGCACCAGGCCTTTTTGCGAGAGACCTGGCCGGTGTTGTTCATGTATCCGGTGCTTGCGCAGGCCAATGCGATCTACGGCGTCAGGCTGGAAACCGTCGACTATCTGTCATACGCGCTGGCCCGCACCTACAACAATCCCAAGCCAGTGGTATCACCGGTGTTCACCATGTACGAGGGCGGCGATGCGTTCATCCTGATGCAATCGGTCAGCCGGCCTGAACGGGTGCGCGAGAGCTCCCGGCCGAATTTCTTCGGCAGTACCATGGTCGCCTTGCTGTTGGTCAGGACGGGGTCTTTGCTGGATGCGGTGATCCATGCGAACGTGGACCCGCAAGTAAACATTCGCGCTGTGCTGCAGACCGCGGCGGGGACTGAAAGCCATGTCTTTGCGACCGGGCGCGGACAGGCCGGTTTTGTCGACCGTTTTTTCCTGCCGCTGCTTGAGGAGCAGGTCGAAATTCACAGTGCGTCCCAGCCCATGACCTTGCTGTTTGAACGACAGTTGCGTCTGGCAGACGTCCTGAGCGGACAGACCTTGCTGCTGCTGGTGCTACTGGGTGCCTCGTTCATACTAATTCCGTTGCTGCTGATCCGGCATTTCAAGGCACTGGAACGAGCGGAAGTCGAGCACCAGCGTTCAACCTACCTGGCCACCCACGATGTCCTCACCGATCTGCCCAACCGCTACCTGTTTGCCGATCGATTCGATCAGGCATTGACTCACTGGAAGCTCGACCGGGTTGCATTTGCCGTGTTGCTGATCGACCTGGATCATTTCAAGGACATCAATGACCATTTCGGCCATGAGGTCGGCGACCAGGTCCTGCGGGCGCTGGCCAGTCGCATGCTGGGGGCCACGCGCACCGGGGACACCGTTGCCCGCTATGGGGGCGATGAATTCGTGGTGCTGGTGACCGACCTGGACGACCCGGAAAATGCCGAGATCAAGGCATCGAAGATGCTCGAGGCGATCGGCCAGTCCATCATTACCAGCGCGGGCGAGATCTCACTCTCGTGCAGCATCGGCATTGCCTTGTGTCCGCTGCATGGGCAGACGCTCGATACCTTGCTCAAGGCTGCCGACCAGGCCATGTATGGAGTCAAGCAACTGGGGCGAAAAGGCATTGCGATGACCAAGGCCCTGTAGAAGCGAGCTTGCTCGCGAGGGTGGTCAACGATTACGCGTGCTTACTGGTTGAACGCGGCGCACTTGAGTCCATCGCGAGCATGCTCGCTCCTACAGAGGATTAAGGCCGTTTCCGCGGTCAACCACCAGACCACCACCTGAGCAAGCTAGCTCGCGATGGACGTCAATGAGGCCCCGGATAACCTGACTCACCCCGGTGACCGAGGGTTTTTCGTTGGAACGCCGCCCGGGGCAGGCACGTTCCTGCAGGAGTGCTGACTCTCGGATCAATGCCTGCACTCCGACAACACCACCTGGCAGGTACTGGGTGTGCCGCCGGAGCGACCGGCATAGCGGATGCAGTTGTTCAGGGATTTCTGCCGCGCGATGCTCAAGGTCGAGCCCCAGGCGAGACCGCCTTCGCCAGCGGTAGGCAGTGCTTTGGCATAGCAGCTTGAGCCCATGTTCGAGGCTGAGTAACGGGCCGTGGCGGTCTTGCCTGAACATCCCGCTGTCAGCACCAGGTTGATGGCGATGAGGGAGGGCAGAACCCATGACGAGCATTGGCGCACTGTTATCGCGGTCATCGCGTTTCCCCTGCTCAAGCGGCTGTCGTGCCTGATTAGTCTAGTCGGCCTGGCCCTTGATGAGCGGGCCGCCGATCAACAGTCATGGTGCCCTTGTCGCATAAATTTGAAATGCACGGTGTAACTCGACAAAATCGCGCCCCCATGCGGCCAAAGGCGCCGCACGTTCGGGGTCAAAAGGGGCGGCAGTTGAACGAACAGACATTGTCCATGCGCCTTGAGCGCGTGGCGGCGCATGTGCCAGCCGGTGCGCGCCTGGCCGATATCGGCTCGGACCACGGCTACCTGCCGGTGGCGTTGATGCGCCGTGGCGTCATTGCGTCGGCAGTGGCCGGTGAAGTAGCGGTGACGCCGTTCCACGCGGCCGAACGCACGGTGCGCGAGAGCGGCCAGCACGCACGGATCAGCGTACGCCTGGCCAATGGCCTGGCGGCGATCGAGCCGCAGGACAAGATCACGGCGATCAGCGTCTGCGGCATGGGCGGCGAGACCATCCGCGACATTCTTGACAGTGGCAAGGCACGCCTGAGCGGCCAGGAACGCCTGATCCTGCAGCCCAACGGCGGCGAACAGCCACTTCGCCTATGGCTGATGGAAAATGGCTACCGCATCCTTTGTGAGGAAGTGCTGCGGGAAAATCGCTTTTATTACGAAATCATCGTCGCCGAGCGCGCCGAACCGATGGTGTATAGCGCCCGGGAACTGTACTTCGGTCCATTGCAGATGCAGGCCCGCAGCCCGGTGTTCCTGGCCAAGTGGCAGCGAATGCTGCACGTCAACCACAAGACCCTGGGCCATTTCGCGCGGGCGCGGCAGGCCGTGCCGGAGGAGAAGGTGCAGGACATCGCCCGGCAGGCCCGATGGATCACTGAACTGCTGGCTTAACCCCATCCGGGACTAGCAACCACGCAACTGCGCCGGACTCACGCCAAGACGCTGCCTGAAGGTGGTGGTCATGTGCGCCTGGGAGTTGAAACCGCAGGCGTGAGCAATGTCCGCCAGCCTCGCGGTCGAATCGCGCATCAGGGCACGCGCCTTGGCAAGGCGCCGGTCAATCAGGTAACTGTGCGGGCTTTGCCCCGTCGCCTGCTTGAACGCACGCATGAAATAGCCTTCGGACAACCCGAGCAATTGCGCCATTGCCTGCACACCCAGCGGGCCGTCAAGGCCGGCATCGATGAACTCATCGAGCAAGCGCATGCGGTTGGGCGTTAGCGAGCCTTGCAGCGGTGTCGACAAGCCTGGGTTCGTTGTGGCGCGTTCAGCCAGTGCGAGTGCCCAGGCCTCCCAATCGTCGGCCACCCCAGCCTGCAACAGCGCACCGCGCATGCGCAGGGCGAGGGCGGTCGCCTGGGGATCGATGCGGTTGTTGAAGGCCCGATCGCCGGATAGCGCCTTACCATCGGTGCGGATCACCCGCAGGTATTCACCGCCCGTTGGCGATTCAGACAATACGTCACACCCGGTGGGGACGAACGCCAGGCCGTTGGGCATGGCAATGAAGGGTTGTACCCGATCGCTGCCGATGGCGTGCAGGCCGCGCTGGCTGTCGAAGGCAAAGCCAATCGCCGACTGGTTCGCGACATATCGGGTCGCGTAGGCGCTGCCGGGAAGCAGTTCGATCGCCCATGGCCCGACCTCGATACGGCGCACCGGTTCAGGCGGGAATGGCGATTGCAGGCGGTTGAGAGGGTTCATACACCCCATAGTAATTAAGAAGGGGGCCGAAAGTCAGGTCGGTTTTCTGAAAGCCGGCAAAGGGCGTGCGTGGCTAGACTGGGCCAAACCCCTGGGAGCCTCCTCATGCACACACTGACTCGCGACGATATCGAACAAGCTGCTCGCCTGGTTTACCAGGTGATGCCTGCCACCGCGCAGTACCCTTGGCCCTTGCTGGCGGAACGCCTGGGTTGCACCGTGTGGGTCAAGCACGAAAACCACACGCCCACAGGTGCATTCAAGGTGCGTGGCGGCATTACCTTCATGCACTGGCTCAAGCGCACGCATCCGCACGTGCGGGGCATTGTCACGGCCACCCGCGGCAACCACGGCCAGAGCCTGGCGCTGGCGGCCAGCGCGCTGGGGTTGAAGTCACTGATTGTCGTGCCGCAAGGAAACTCGCTGGAAAAGAACAATGCCATGCGCGGTTTTGGCGGCGAAGTGGTCGAACATGGCCGTGATTTCGATGAGGCCCGCGAGGAAGCCGCACGCCTGGCACAGGTCCATGGCCTTTACCTGGTACCGCCATTCCACACCGAGCTGGTCAAAGGCGTGGCCACCTATGCGCTGGAACTGTTCAAGGCCGCGCCGGACCTGGATACCGTCTACGTGCCGATTGGTTGTGGCTCGGGGATTTGCGCAGTGATTGCCGCCCGCGATGCGTTGGGCCTGAAAACCCGAGTGGTGGGCGTGGTGTCCACCGAGGCGGCAGCCGCAAAGCTATCGTTTGAAGCAGGTTCGATATGTGAGACCGCCTCGGCCGATACTTTTGCCGACGGCCTGGCCGTGCGCAAGCCGATTGCCGAAGCCTTTGCCGTCTACGCGGCAGGTGCAGCGCGGATCGTGTCGGTCAACGAGGCGCAGATTGCCGAGGCCATGTGCATGTATTACACCGATACCCACAATCTCGCAGAAGGCGCAGGCGCCGCCGCCCTGGCAGCGCTCATCCAGGAGCGCGACGCAATGAGGGGCAAAAGGGTGGGGGTGATTCTGTCCGGTGGCAACGTCGACAGATCGGTGTATGCGCGCGTGATCGGCTGACAGGTTTACCCCTCCGTCAGAAACGGCGCACTCGACTATCATGAAATCAACCCCAATGGGCAGCGGGCGTGGCGGGACAAGGTAGCCGCCATGCCTACCCCCGCGCCATTGTCGATGAACTTCCAGGCATTGGCCGCCCATGAACCTTTCAGAGTTGATCTGGCCCCGGTTGCAAACGCTCACCAGGCAAGCGCTCAAGGAGCAAGAGGCCGGGCATCAGCAAGACAACACGAGTATCAGGGCGGCCAACTGGGACGTGGACACCGATGCGGCGCTTGAAGAAGCGCGACGGCTCGATGATGCCGAATCGGATCGACGAAAAACCGCAGACGCCAAAGCCAGCCTCTACCTGGCAGTCGTCACCGCGCTCGCACCGGTGTTAGCCGCTTTGCTTGCGAGTATCTGGAGCGACAAATCAACCATCGGCTACAGCATCGTCTCGTTGGCCATCTTCCTGGTGGCCACCTTGTATCTGTTTCGCGCAGGCATCTGGGCATTTGAAACGCTCAAGGTATCAGCCTCAAGCCGGGTCGACGCCAGTGACCTGGCGAGCCTGTGGTGCAAGACCGATCCCAAGCCCGAGCTGGTGGAGAAACTGTTGCTTGCCGTGAGGCACAACCACACCGGGACCCGTCGCAAGCTGTCCTGCATCAGGATGGCCCATGCCTTTCTGCTCAGGGCCTTCCTGTCGTTTATCCTGTTGCTGATCGTCCAGGTGGCGTGGGTACCTGTTTGTCAGTTGATTGCGTTGGGAATCTAAAACGATCCGTTGTGCCTGGTTGTTAAACGAGCGGCTGTTGTACCGATCATTCATCATTTCATTGGAACTCCCCCTCACACTGTCCCGTCATCAGAAGGGAGGGGGGCTGCGGGTGTTTCGTGGCGAACCCTGATAACGCTTTTCTTCACTCAGAAGGCGAGGGACGACATGAATACTACAGACAGCACGACAGATGACCGGTCAGGCAAACCCAATACCGCAACACCAGCCCCTGATTTTGAACACCTCAAGGAGAACGTGACAGAAGCGCTTGGCGGTGCGAGACAGCAGGTGGATGAGCAGTTTGGCCAGTACCGTGACACGGCAGCCGATCAGATCGAGGCCCTGGCCCAAGGGGCAAAATCTTTCGTTTCGGAACTTGAGGACAAGGACAAGCTTGGCATGTCCGACTACCTCGCAGACATGGCGGAGTCCATGAGCGGGCTGGCGGGGAATTTGCGCGGGAAAAGCGCGGAGCAGCTGCTCCACGACGCGGCCGATCTGGCGCGCAATAATCCGGGATTGTTCATTGCCGGCAGCATTGCGCTGGGCTTTGGCCTTTCGCGCTTTCTCAAGGCCGGCACCGCGCCTGCGGCGACAGTCAGCGATGGTGGCGATCCGGCGGCAGGTCGTTCAATGCCTCCATCAGGTGGTTTTGGCGCTCAACGACCTTACGAAACCTCCGTTGCGCCACGTCCCGATCACAACCCGGGTCTGGCAACCGGCATCACGCCGGCCTCGCCGAACGGACAGGATCATCCGTCAGATTTCGCGACGAATCCGACTCCCGGTTCCACGTCCTTTAAAGGAGCGCTGTGATGAACAGAGATAACCCAGATCTGCCGGGCGCAAGACCGGTGCCCGTGCCTGAGCCTGACGCTTCGGTGGTCGGGCTGTTGCGTCAGTTGACGCGCGAAGTGCCCTCGTTGTTCACCAAGGAACTGGCGTTGGCCAAGGCTGAGCTGTTAGCCAGCCTTACGACGCTCAAGGCTGGCATTGCCGGTGTCGCTGGCGGGGCGATTGTGCTGCTGGCGGGGTTCATCATTCTGCTGATGTCCGTGGTCTATGGCTTGAGCATGGTCATGGCACCGTGGCTGGCCGCACTGATCGTCGGTGTCGTGGTGATGATCGTCGGGTTCGCCATGCTGCAATCAGGGAAAAAACAGTTCGAACCGTCCCACTTGAAGCCTGATCGCACGCTGGATGCCTTGAACAAAGACCAGGAAGCGCTGCGTAGGAGAGTCTCATGAACAGTGAATTCGAAATCGAATCGCAAAAAAGCCCCGAGACCATCGAGCGTGAAATCGATGCGCAGCGTGCAAGCATTGGCAACATCGTCGATGCGCTGGAAAGCAAGTTCACCCCGGGTCAGGTCTTCGACCAGGCGTTGTCTTTCATGCAGAGCAACGGCACTACGTTCCTGAGTAACCTTGGCACCAGCGTGCGCAATAATCCGGTGCCTGCGGTGGTGACGTCGGTGGGGCTGTTATGGTTGATGATGAGCCAGAACCGTCCACCGACTCCTCGTCCTGTTTATCGAGCGCAACCACAGCAGAACAAGGTAGGGGAGTGGACCGATGGCCTGGCGGATGGCCTTGACGGTGCGCGCGAGCATTTGCACCAGACTGCCGACACCCTGAAGGAGGGTTACCAGACGGTCAAAGGCAAAGCGGCGCACTTGAGCGATAACCTGGGCGCTGCCAGCGAAAACATCAGCCATGCCGTGCACGATGCCAGCGATCGCCTGGTGCGCGGAACGCAACAGATGAGCAACCAGGTCAGCCAGTTGCTGAAGGAACAGCCGCTGATGATGGCCACTGCTGGCATCGCCTTGGGGGCCATGTTGGGGGCAGCATTCCCCTCGACAGCGACCGAGCAGCGCTACATGGGCAAGACCGCCGCAGGGTTGGCCGACAAGGTCAAGCAGCAGGCTCGGGAGGGGTTCGAAGCGGTGCGCGATACGGTGACTAAAACCACCGAGCACACCGATGCGGAGAAGCCCGAAGGGGATCGCCCCGTAGCCGGCAGCCAATCAGCCGATCTGTCTCGTGGGTTGGGTACGTCGTAAGGCATCAAGCGAAAGGCGGGAGGTCGAATCCTGGCCTCCCTTTTTTTTGGCTTTTTCCCGTGTAGGGGTGAGCATGCTCCGGGCGGCGTTCCGAGGGTGGTCTCAGATGCTCCGCGTTTATCCATGAGCCCCGCGTTATCGTTGACGTCCATCGCGAGCATGCTCGCTCCTGCAGGAATGCAAAGCGACAGCGGTTGAAATCGTGCCGGCAGGAAAAGTTTTAAGCGATTGAACAATGACCGACGACTGGTGTGAAGAGCGCCGGATTCATAACGCTAAATACCGCCCGTCGCGAGTCGTTAATCTTTTTTAAAATTTTTGCGAGGGCAGCTCCTTCAGATGACTGTGGGCGCCGCATTCGGTCAATTGCCGGATGGGTATCGACGCCTTTGAGACCTGAGGAGATTCATCATGTTCCTGCATAACAAACGACTTCAATACACCGTTCGCGTTGCCCAACCCAATCCCGGTCTGGCGAACCTTTTACTTGAGCAATTCGGTGGAGCACAGGGGGAATTGGCCGCCGCGTCCCGCTACTTCACCCAGGCGCTGGCCGAGGAAGATCCTGGCAGAAAGGATCTGCTGATGGACATTGCCACCGAAGAACTCAGTCACCTTGAGATCGTCGGCTCGATCATCGTCATGCTCAACAAGGGTGCCAAAGGCCGCGTGGCCGAAGGCGTGGAAGAGGAGGGCGAACTGTACCGCGCAATCAACGGCGCTGGTAACGACTCGCACATCACCTCCTTGCTGTACGGGGCCGGTGCGCCCCTGACCAACTCAGCCGGTGTGCCCTGGTCGGCAGCGTACGTCGATACCATCGGTGAGCCCACGGCGGACATGCGTTCCAACATCGCTGCCGAGGCGCGCGCCAAGATTGTTTACGAGCGACTGATGAACGTCACCGATGATCCCGGCGTGAAGGAGGCCCTGGGCTTTCTGATGACCCGCGAAATCGCCCATCAATTGTCCTTCGAAAAAGCCTTGCACTCGATCCAGCCTAACTTCCCTCAAGGCAAGCTGCCGGGCATGGCCGATTTCACCAACGTGTATTTCAACTTGTCCCAGGGCGAAGGCAGTACGCGTGGGCCGTGGAACCAGGGTGACGACTGGACTTACGTGGAAGATCCGCAGCCGGCAGTCGATGGCGGTGACGGTACAGCCAGTGTGGAGCTCAGTGCCGAGGAAGATTCATTGCTGATGGACCTGAAGGCCCGCACGATGTCCGACCCCGAAAGCGATCCAATAACGGGCGCCGATCTGGGTGCAGGTGTGCAGGGACGTGAGGAAGCCTGATGAAGTGCACCGCACGCCGTTCTGGCGTGCGGTGTTTTCATTGCAACGGATACAGGAGATCTCATGCCCGAACCGTCAGCTCCTGTCAGAGCATCGTGGTACAGCCCGATTAAAAGGGCTGGATGGACAAGCCTGGTTTTCTGGTCAACCCTCGTTGGGGTCGTCATCCTCCTGCTGATCAGTGGATTCAGCGCCTTCGACGGGCCCAACCGGGTCAACCTGCACTATGCGTTTCTAGGCGGTCTCGGCGGCTTTGCCGCGACTGCGCTCGGCGCCGTGATAGCGCTGGTCCTGCACGATATCTGCGCACGGACACAGGACACCATGCTGGGCTTTGCCGCGGGCATGATGCTCGCCGCCAGTTCTTTTTCTCTCATTCTCCCGGGGATCGCAGCGGCCCAGGCGATTTGCGATAACAAGCTGTTGGCGGCCTGTGTCGTCGTATCGGGGCTGGCTTTAGGGGTGGCGCTGATGATCGGTCTCGAACGGTTTGTGCCCCATGAGCATCTACAAAGTGGACGCAAGGGGCCTGAGGCCGAGCGCTTCAATCGAGTCTGGCTGTTTGTCCTGGCCATCACCTTGCATAACTTGCCTGAGGGCATGGCCATCGGCGTCAGCTTCGCCAATGGGGACATGAAGGTGGGATTGCCACTGACAACGGCGATTGCCATCCAGGATATCCCGGAAGGACTTGCCGTCGCGTTGGCGTTGCGCGTGACCGGGATCTCGGCACTGCGTGCCGTGGTGATTGCCGTTGGGTCAGGGCTGATGGAGCCGCTGGGCGCCGTGGCCGGTCTTGGCATCTCCACGACGTTCGCCTTGGGCTATCCCGTTGCCCTGGGGCTTGCCGCCGGCGCGATGATCTTTGTCGTCTCCCATGAGGTCATCCCCGAGACCCATCGCAATGGCCACCAGACGCCCGCGACGCTGGGGCTGATGCTGGGGTTTGGCGTAATGATGTTTCTCGATACCGCATTGGGCTGAACCAGAACGCCTGAAACATGGTCGGCGCCTCTTGTCGGTCCCCATGAACCTGCCTCGAACCGTGTTGATCCATTCAGAAATTACTCGGGAATTCCACTGCCATGAACGCCTTCACAAACCGACTGACGCCGGCACAGGAACGAAGATTGTGTGCATTGGACGCCTGGTACCAAGCACTCGATGACATTGCACTGCGCAAGGAATCTCCGGATGCCTATCACGAAGAACTGCTCAGACAATCAGATGAAATGGATCGCCTGCGCATTGTCAGCTGGCAAGAGTGGCGTGATCTGCGCAGAAAGGCCGACCTGGCCTTTCTGCGCGCAGTAGCGGGAGAGGATTATCACCCCGTGGGCCAGGTGAGCGATGGTGACGGGGCGGTTGATGACCAGGGGTGATTACAGGCGACAGTGTGAAAGGCGAGGGCACATCGATGAACAGACGGTTGAAGTTCGGAATTGAAGAGGAATACTTCATCACTGACGTGCACACCCGGCGAATGACCGATGAGCCTCCCGGCGCTTCGATCGAAGCGTGCCAGGAGGCGATGGGCAGTTGCTTTGCTTATGAAATGTTCCAGGGCCAGATCGAAGTAGCGTCCCCTATCTTCACCTGCATGCCGGAAGCCGAGAACTACCTTGTCTCTGCTCGCACACGTTTGCAGCGTACGCTGGAGCCCTACGGCCTTGGACTGCTCTGTGCGGGCAGCCATCCTTTGGCCGACTGGCGCACGCAGCAGGCCACCGGGCAAGATCATTTTCTCCAGCTGTTTGACGACTACCAACGGGTCGCCCGGCGCAGTGTGCTGTCGGGGCTGCACGTACATGTTGAGGTGCCGGGTCACCTTGATCGTATCCAGGTGATGAACGAAGTCTTGCCGTGGACGCCGCTGTTGTTGGCACTGAGCAGTTCTTCGCCCTTTTGGGACGGTGCCGACAGCGGCTTCATGAGCTATCGGCAAACGGCCTGTGACGAGTGGCCGAGGATGGGCATCCCGGAGTACTTCGAAGATGAGGCTGCCCATGACGCCTACGTCGCGCTGCTGATGCGTACCGGTGCCATCAGGCAGGCCAGTGAATGTTGGTGGGGAGTGCGTCCTGCGTCGCGCTATCCGACCCTGGAATTACGCATGACGGATGCCTGCCCGCGCCTGGAAGACACCTTGTGTATCGCCTCGTTTTTTCGACTGCTGGTGGCCTATGCGATTGATCAACCCCGGCCTGGGTCGGGCTATTCGCAAGAGTCCCGTTGGATCCTCAAGGAAAACCGGTGGCGCGCGAAACGGTCAGGCACGCAGGGGGCATTCATCGTCGAAGGGTACGACCGACCCTTCTCGGCCGAGCAGTGGCTTGTCCTGGCGCAGCAGATCCTGGGTGAAACAGCGCGGTCAATGCACGTGGAAAACGTCTTTGCCCAGGCCCGCCGGATCCTGCGCAACGGCACCAGTGCCGACCGACAGCGCAGCGTTTACCGGCGGGCCCTGTGCAGCACAGGCGATACCCACGCCGCACTGGTTGAGGTGGTGGATCAACTGCTGATGGAAACGTCGCAAGAGCCCTGCGTAGTTGATGACCTGCAACCAGCGGTCTGTGGGTCGTGAGCCAACATTAACGACACAAGGCGTTACCGGGAGGCGCCATGCCTATTGCCGACGACACTGTTGAATATCTGCGCGAGCACGCATTGCTGCTGACCACGGCGGAGTCGTGCACCGCCGGAAAAATCATCACCCTGCTTTCCGAGGTCGAAGGCAGTGGCGAGCTGATCGAGAGCGGCTATGTGGTCTACTCACCCGAAGCGAAGCAGCGACTGTTGAGGGTAAGTCCCGACACGATCGCAACGTTCAATCTGACCAGCTGTGAAGTGGCGCGGGAAATGGCTCTGGGAGCCTTGCACGACAGCACCGCGAATGTGGCTGTGTCGACGACAGGCATCCTTGGCCCTGATGACGTCGACGGGATTCCCGCTGGCACCATTTGTTTTGCCTGGGCTTATCAGACCGAACGGGGGCTGAGCATCTTCAGCCGGCAGCATCGGTTCATCGGTTCGCGTTGTGAGGTGCAGCGGTTGGCGGCAGACCACTCATTGAAGCTGCTGCCGCATTTTCATCAACGCGCGTTGGCCGGCGAGTGTGGGTAGGGACAGCCATGGGCGACAAAGCCGATTACCGGAGTTGTGATTGAGTTCTGCGTGCAACAAAAAAAACCGTAGGAGCTGGCTTGCCGCCCATGATGCTGGAGGTGCCTATCAGGTAGCCAGGACCGTGGCGCTGTCGTCGTCCACAGGCAACGCAATCTGGTTATCGTCAGGCGTCAGGATGACCTTGCGGCAATCGTCTTCCTTCTTGTCGAACATCTTGTACCCTTCGGCTGCCTGTTCCAGCGACAGTCGATGGCTGATGATAACCTCCGGGGCCAGGCGACCTGTCTCTATATGGTCCAGAAGCTCTGGCAGGTAACGCTGCACATGGGTCTGTCCCATCTTGAAGGTCAGCCCTTTATCGAAGGCATCGCCGAACAGGAAGCCATGGATGAACCCGGAATACACGCCTGGCACGCTCACGACCCCGCCACGCCTTACCGCGGCAATGCACTGGCGCAACGCTTTGCCACTGCTGCCTTCAAGCTTGAGGGTGGCCAGCACTGTCTCTGTGGTGCTGCCCTTGGCTTCGAATCCCACCGCATCCACCACGCCATCCACGCCGCGCATGCCTTTGGTTTGGCGAATGATAGTGTCTGCCGGGTCATCATCTTCATCGAAATTGATCGGTATCACGCCGTAGGTTTTCTGTGCGTAAGCCAGGCGATAGGGGTGGTGATCGACCATGAAAATCTGCTCGGCTCCGAGCATCCTGGCGCAGGCCGCACTCAACAACCCGACAGGGCCGGCGCCATAGATGGCGATGCTTGAACCGTTGCCGATACCGGTGTTCGTCACCGCCTGGTAGGCGGTGGGCAAAATGTCCGACAGGAACAGCACCTTCTCGTCCGACAGGGTGCCCGGCACCTTGAAAGGTCCGGTATTGGCTTTGGGAACACGCACATACTCCGCTTGCCCGCCAGGTATGCCGCCATACATGTGGCTGAAACCGAACAACGCGGCGCCGGACGGGATGGCTTTCTTGTTCAGGATCGCGCCACGCCCGGTGTTGGTGGTTTCACACGCGGCGAACAGATCCAACTGACAGAAGAAGCAGCTGCCGCAAGCGATAACGAAAGGGATCACCACACGGTCGCCTGGTTGCACGGCAGTGACTGCCGAGCCCGCTTCTTCGACGATTCCCATGAACTCATGACCGAAGATATCGCCATGCTCGACGGTCGGGATTTTCCCGCGATACAGGTGCAGGTCCGAACCGCAGATGGCCGTGGCCGTAACCCGAAGAATAATGTCGTCACTATCCTCGATCACAGGATCGGGGACAGTGTCGACTTTTACGCTATGCGCGCCGTGATAGGTGAGTGCTCTCATGACGTCCTGCCCCTCTCGTTACCTTGATGGTAAGTGGGAGAGGAGCAATGAGGGCGGTTAGTTCACCGAGATGATGGAAAGGCGTGACTAGCGGTCTCGAGGCTTGAGGCGCGTTTCGGAATCATTGGCGCCCGCAACAGTCAACCGACAAATACTGCATGGGTCAGGTGTCATGCCTATTTCCGCCCGCAACGCAGGCTGTCCGCTCTGGTTAGCAGTCGGTGGCCATCATGGACGCGTTTGATTCGGCGCTGACGGCTGCGCGTGCCCAGTTTGCGATCACCATCAGCTTTCATATTGTCCTGGCCGCGCTCACGATCGGCCTGGCCAACTTCCTGATGGCGCTTGAAGCGCTTTGGCTGTGGCGCAGGCAAACGATCTACCTGGACGTCTACCGCTACTGGCTGAAAGTGTTTGCCCTCACCGTGGCGGTGGGCACGGCGTCGGGGCTGATCCTGGAGTACCAGTTCGGGCTCAACTGGTCGCGGCTGTCGACCCAGGCGGGCGACATCCTCGGCCCGTTGATGTTCTACGAAGTGCTGGCGGCCTTTTTTCTGGAGGCAGGCTTTCTTGGCATCATGTTGTTCGGCATGAAGAAAGTCGGCCCGCGCCTGCATTTTTTTGCCACTTGCGCCGTCGCCATGGGATCGCTCCTCAGCGCCTTCTGGATCCTGTCGGCCAATTCCTGGATGCACACACCCGCCGGCTACGCCATTGGCGCCGATGGACGCTTCATCGCCCAGGATTGGTGGGCAATCATCTTCAATCCTTCCTTCCCTTATCGGTTTGCGCACATGACCTTGGCCGCGTTTCTTGGTACCGCGACACTACTGGCCGGTGTCAGTGCCTGGCAGTTGTTGCGTGCGCCGCAGAACCCGCGGGCGCGGCTGGTGTGGTCCATGGCGCTGTGGGCGATAGCGGTGCTCACCCCCGTGCAAATCGTCGCTGGAGACCTGCATGGCCTGCACAGTCTCAACGTGCAGCCACAGAAAGTCGCCGCCATCGAAGGCTCGTGGACTCGTCCGATTGAAGGGGCAGGGGAGCCGCTACGGCTGTTCGCCTTGCCGGACATGACAGAGCGGCGCAATCATTGGGAACTGGCAATTGCGCGCGTGGGGTCGCTGTACCTGCGGCATGACCTGAGTAGCACCATCGCCGCCCTCGACGAATTCCCGCCCCAGGACATCCCCCCTGTGCCCACGGTGTTCTTTGCTTTTCGCGTCATGGTCGGCCTGGGCCTGTTGATGTTAGGGCAGGGCGTGGCCAGCCTGGTCCTGCGTTGGCGAAATCGCCTGTATGCCACGCGCTGGATGTACAGGTGGTGTGTCGGGATGACCCCGGCTGGATTCCTGGCGATGTTGAGTGGCTGGACTGTGACCGAGGTTGGCCGCCAGCCGTTTACGGTTTATGGATTGTTGCGCACGGCCGACAGCCTGTCAGCGGTTTCCCGGGAACAGGTGGTAGGCGCGACATGGACAATCCTGGCGTTCTACCTGGTGATCTTTGGCGTGGGCCTGTGGGTGTTGCTGCGAGTGTTGCGTGAGCCGCCTCACGCGGGCGAGCCCGGCCCGCAGCCGACACTGGCCGATGAGACGGGTGAGTCCTGAGGGCATCGATCCATGCTGGACAATGACTGGGTAATAGTGCTTTCAGCCGCCGCCCTGGGATTTTCAGTGTTGAATTATGTGCTATTGGACGGCACTGATCTTGGCGTGGGTGTGTTGCTGGGCCTGACACGCGATAGTCAGCTTCGGCGTGCCATGGCCGTGACTATCCTGCCGATCTGGGATGCCAACGAAACCTGGCTGGTACTCGGTGGCGGTGGTTTGCTGGCGTTGTTTCCGCTGGCCTATGCGATCCTGCTGCCGGCGCTCTACCTGCCCTTTATCCTGATGTTCCTCGCACTGATCCTGCGAGCCGTAGCCCTGGAATTTCGCGATTACTCACCCAATGAGCGAATCAAGCGCGCGGTCGACGGCTTGTTGTTGGGCGGTTCGCTGCTGACGGGTGCCTGTCAGGGGATCGTATTGGGGACGCTTGTGCAGGGCATACCCAATGATGGCCGGCAGTACAGCGGCGACGGCTGGGAGTGGCTGGGTATTTTTCCGTTGTATTGCGGTGCAGTGCTGGTCGTTGGCTACACGTGGCTGGGTGCCTGTTGGCTTTACTGGCGTTCTGAAGAAGAACTGCAGCGGCGATCAGCTCGCCAGGCGCGGGCGTTGGCAAGCATGACGCTGGTGCTACTGGCCGTATTGGTGACCTGGACAGTGAACCTGGACGCTCGATATGCGTACCGGTTGGCAAATCCACTTGTCTGGCTGCCGGCTTCACTACTGCTCCTGGCATTGCTGTGCGGCTTCATTTCGGGTTTTCAAAGCCGCAGGGATTATTTGCCGCTGTTCGCTGCATTGGGCATCTTTGTTTTAGCCTTTGCATTGATGATTGCAGCGCTGTATCCACTGATTGTCCCGCCGCAGCTGACGTTGCAAGCGGCTGCTTCAAGTCCGACAAGCCAGGTGTTCATGTTGATCGGTTTCGCCGCGCTGATACCGGTGACGCTCATCTACAACACCTACGGCTTCAGTGTCTTCAGCGGCAAGGTGCGTGCCTTGGAGGGCGACAAACAACGTATGGGAGATTAGCCTGGCGGTCGGCGCATGGGGGTGAGCAGGGCAACAATCGCTTTGCCTGTCGCCTGCCCCCGATTTTCTGGCTGCCCAATGTGTCAGCGCAGTAAGAGTCCCGCGGCCCTGGCTCGCAAAGCCATTACCAGATTGGCTGGCATTTTTTTGATTTCTTCAGGCCAGAGCGCCAGATGCCCCCGAAATTCTCTCGATTCATCGTCGAATTTTGAAATATCAGCAAGCACGAAGCTGTATCGACTGAGGTAAGCCGCAGACAAATCATCGGCCAACGCCCGCGCAGGCTCGCCGGCCAACGCCAGGCACCATTGGGCAATTTCAACGATTCGTTCACTGGGTGTACGCGGCGCCACACCGTGCAGGAAGTTCAGGATGTATTGGTTGTAGAGCAGAGCGCCCTGCTCGGGCTCTTCCGTAGGGTTTCCGGGGCAATGTCGTCGTTCCCAGGGAAGCATGTAGACCATTTTGTCCAGCGCAGTCTGAAGAACATAATCCGACGGCTTAACCAATCGATGCATAATCTTCTCCGGATAAAAAAACGGTTTAGCTATGGTAGCTCATCCATGGAAGCCAATAGCCTGTATGAAGAAATTTGCGGAAAATATCCGTTGTTGCGGTAATGGCCGCTTAGGGTTTGGGCTGACGGCAACTTACTTTTCCAAATGGGGGAACGCCGGGCCAGTGAAAAACTGGGCAAAAGGCTCTTGGTTTGACGGGGTACCCAAATCCAGAGCTAAAGAGAGGCGGCCTTAAAGCCGACCTGACTGTTACGGGTGCACCTGATCCCTTGTGGGAGCGAGCCTGCTCGCGAAGGCGGCAGCACATTGATCGTTCCCACGCTCTGCGTGGGAATGCCGCCAGGGACGCTCCGCGTTCCGC
>NZ_JASCAE010000057.1:0-38217 GCF_029967975.1 Pseudomonas sp. V98_8 | reverse complement strand
CCCCCCCCCCCCCCCCCCCCCCCCCCCCCCCCCCCCCCCCCCCCCCCCCCCGGCCTAAGGGCTTGAGCATCTGCTTTAGCGCAATTGCCGCTGATGCAACGAGTTGTCGCGATCACTGATGCCGGTAACCAACTTGAAGATATTTCGCCTTGCCTGCTGCAAATGCAAGGTCAATTCCTTGATCCCTCTCAAACATACGGAGTTGATTACGGGAGGCTTCTAGTTGCACCGGTCGGCCTAATCAGTGGCTGGGGTCTTCGATTTAGTACGGGTCCACGTTCACGCCTTATCTAATTGTTTAAATATACCGACATCAGGGCGAAAGATTTGAGTGAGGGTGAGGCGGTAAGGTGCTTAGGTTTGGAGGCGATTTTTACTCGCCAGAACGCTGCAAATGTTAAAAATCAGGAGGGTTTCATCGACCTAGCCGTTTCATCAGGCACGGTTTAGGCATTTGGCCGTCGGCAGCACACTCATCCCGTATCTCCGCCAGGCCTTGAGCAAGACTCCCCACTAAAATGCCGGCAAGGCCCGCAACTATTATGAAGAAGAGCACTCGATCGCTCGGCGGATGGGTTCGTTCCATGCGGAGTTCTATGCATCTGACACCGTAGAGCAAAAGGTACAGCCCGATCATTGCGCCAGCCCCAATGAGAGAATAAGGGCCGAATGAAAAAACGCTTAAAGCTTTTAATAAACCCATCGTACATATCCTGTTTATGATGTTCGCGCTAATTGAACCATTCAGGCAAAAGCTTCGCCACCCTGCTTAACGTATGAAGCGCTTGATGGTGGGGTTGCGGTAGGCAGGAAGCCAGGGGAGATGTGCCACTGCAGGAATATACAGCGCTAATTTATTGAGGGTGATGCACGGGTTTGAGAGTGGTATAAAACACCCCTACATATCAATGGATGCTATCGACTTCCGGTCACCTTGGTAGGGTGGGGGAATTGGTTGGAATCCAATCGCGCTTGCCAAATAAAATCCGCTTTGCTGGGCGGTCTAGAGGGGCTCACCGAAAGGTGGGCCCTTTTTTGTGTGCGCTCAGTATGGCGCACCCTTGTGAGTGGAAGTTCCGCCGTAAGGTGACCACAGCGAACGAAGTGAAGCGCAAACCCATGAGGGCGATCGAGTGAGGGAGGGTAGCGTGGATCGAAGCCATGAGCCTATGTATGGAGAGCCTGGTTGCTGGAAATTTCTAGGCTAGGAGTCGTGGATAGCCCGAGGCGAAGTCAGGTGTGCTTCATCCTGCAAGCCGCAGAAGCAGTTCAAGCGACGGGTACGCTGGTATTCCAAGTTCTCATTCGGCTTGAGTCTGCAACAGATCGTGGATCATCTGCGACCCTCCATCCCGGGCTGGAAAGCCACTTCGGGTTGTCGAAAACACTGGCCGTTTGGCGAGAGCTAGACGAATGAATGAGATACCGCCTGCGAGCGATCCAGCTCAGGTGGTGGAAGCGGGGAGCGACGAAACATCGGGAGCTGATGGCAAAACAGTCGTTCGGAGCTGGGGCGCGTGCTTAATATTGCGTGGTTCGACAGGATGGGATTAGAGCTTCTCTCATGACCTCAATCTCTCGAGCCACCTGGTGCGGGCCCGCATCCCGGGTGGTGTGGCAGGCCAAAGCTGTGAATACCGTACTCTATGCTGATGCTTGGGATTTGATCCTGGTGGAAGGTTTGGGGGAGTCTTTGGAGTGTGTCTCAAGCGAGAGATTGTCAAAGGAGGTCTCTTTTTTGAATCGGATCAACCGTTTATTTGCAGCTACGCTTAGCTTGAGGCGAGTAACGTTCTGGCAGAGTGCCGGCAGTAAGGAAGTGAATGAACAAGCTCATTGTCGTTGTGGTAATGCTGATACTGGCGGGGTGCACCACTAATGCCAAGACCCACGCGTTACGTGGGGTCAGTGGTATTGAGATCGATTGTTCGGGGTTAGGCTCGGGATGGGAGAGGTGTCACAAGCGAGCAGCCAAGGAATGCAGCGCATCAGGCTACAAGGTCGTAGTAAGATCAGATGACGCCATAGAAGAGGATGAATTCCCCTTTGGCTTCAATCCAGCCGGCTATCTAACGCGAACGATGCTAATTATTTGCAGGTAAGCGTGCGAATGGCGGTGACCATGTTGCGCTGTTTGAGGGTGAGGAGTGCGTAGCGGACAAGGGGGTAACCTCGGGCTGTTCAAAATCGTCCGGGCATGCTAAAACCTCTGAAGCGCTTTCCTAGCTGCTTGAAAAAGAAGGGAAAAATATGACGAAGTCGGAGTTGATCGAACGAATTGTCACCCATCAAGGGCTGCTCTCATCAAAGGATGTTGAACTGGCCATCAAGACCATGCTTGAGCAAATGTCCCAGTGCCTGGCCACCGGCGATCGTATAGAGATCCGGGGTTTTGGTAGTTTCTCCTTGCACTATCGCGCGCCTCGTGTCGGGCGCAACCCGAAGACCGGCCAGTCCGTCAGTCTGGATGGGAAATTCGTTCCTCATTTCAAGCCGGGTAAAGAGCTTAGAGATCGAGTGAATGAAGATGAGGATGAGGGGGCTTAATAGTTGACGCAACTCAAGGAGTAGCTAATGCATCGATTCAAGCACATAGTTTTTGGGGTGTCGTTATTGTTGCTGGTTTTGGCTATTTTGGCGTTCGTTCTTGAAAATCAGCAATCGGCTACGTTGCTGTTCCTCGGTTGGGCGGCGCCACAATTACCAATATCGTTGATCTTAATTTTTGTATTGTTGATCGGCATGGTGATAGGTCCAGTTATTGGTTGGTTTTTTGGGCGCACTTCCAAGGCGGCCCGCAATCGTCAAGTTTGATGGCTTTATAGATTTTTTGGGGGCGCTAGATATTTTTAGGGTCGAGTCAGTGTGAAACCTTCAATGTGGCGTTAGCAGCGCATAGTTTTCAAATGAATCTCTGGGCTTGTCTATGCCCGGCAGGAAAATTGGTTTTTTTAAGTATTGTTGATTGCGCAATCGTTGCTTCGATTGCGGTTTTCTGTAGATTTCAGGAGCTGTTTGCAAGCGTTTTTTGCTTGCTGGCGAGGCGGTCTGTGTAGAGTGGTTTGGTTTTAGGTAAATTCTCTTCCGCGACGGCGATTGTGGACGGTGTCGATAAATGAATTTAGTAAATTGCTTTCTCTGGCAGCTTTGAACTCAGGCTGGCCGGGTAAAAAAGGCTGGTTGATGTAATATTTGTACAAAGTCCTCGCGATGGTGGGTTCGCGCCAGGCCTTTTCCGGTAGGTAACATGGGGCAGTAGAGAAATAATGGCGTATACTAGGTTGAATGCAGTGGGCATAAGAAGATGAGCAGTTCACGAGTCTTGGTAACAGGTGCTAATGGATTTGTCGGTAATGCAGTTTTGACAAGGCTGCTGTCGGATGGGCGATTTACTGCTGTTGGCGGCGTTCGCGACTTGTCCAAGTCAAGTTATCCTTGTGAGTATGTCTTTTTCGATTTGGGGACTGCTTTTTCTGCAAGTGCACTAGTCGGTGTTGATACCGTAGTGCATGCGGCTGCTCGTGTTCATATGATGGCTGGTCAAGGTGCCGATGATCTGTCTGCATTCCGGGTATCTAATGTTGATGGAACTCTCAGGTTGGCCACAAGTGCAGCCCAAGCAGGCGTGAAGCGCTTCATATTTATCAGTTCGATCAAGGTTCATGGCGAAATCACATTGCCTGATCAGCCGTTTACGTCGTTCGATATGCCGGCCCCTGTTGATGCTTATGGTGTATCAAAGTGGGAAGCTGAAGAGGCTCTTAGAGAGCTAGGGGATCGCACCGGGATGGAGGTAGTAGTCATCCGTCCTCCCTTGGTGTATGGGCCAGGCGTAAAGGCAAATTTTCTCAGTATGCTTCGATGGGTCGAACGTGGTATCCCGCTACCGTTGGGGGCGATAGCGAATCGAAGAAGTATGGTCGCCTTGGATAATCTGACGGATTTGATCGTTCGTTGTATCGATCATCCCGCTGCCTCTGGTAATACGTTTCTCGTGAGTGATGGTGAGGATTTGTCCACAACGCAATTGGTACGGCGGCTAGCGCGCTCGCTGAATGTGCGGCCCAGGCTTATCCCGGTTCCGCAGAAAGTATTGTCAGCGGGATTGGTTTTGCTAGGGAAGCGATCACTTGCGACGCGTTTATGTGGTTCGCTTCAGGTTGATATGCGTCGAACTTGCGAGCTGTTAGGTTGGACGCCTCCTGTGAGTGTTGAAAGTTCCCTTGCTGGCGTGGCCAAATATTATCTGGAAACAAAAAATAGATGATCTCTTCGTCGTTGTTGATTGGGACATTCCTGATTTCTTGGTCTTTGACCTTTTTTGTGCGGCGTTATGCTTTGCGAAATAGCCTTGTAGATATTCCCAATGCTCGTAGTTCTCATTTTGCACCAACACCTAGAGGTGGTGGTGTTTCAATAGTTGTCTCCTTTTTGGCTGCCGTGTGGTGTGGGACATTGTTCGGCACAGTTTCATGGGATCTATTTTTGGGGCTCTCTGGTGCCGGTCTCCTTGTCGCTTTGATAGGCTTTATTGATGATCACGGGCATATAGCGGCTCGCTGGCGGTTGTTAGGGCACTTTGCTGCTGCTGCTTGGTTCCTGTTTTGCATTGGGGGGCTTGCGCCTCTAAGCGTTTTTGGGTTTGTCATTCAATTAGGTTGGTGGGGAAGTGTTCTGTCCGCGGTCTACTTGGTGTGGTTTTTGAATTTATACAATTTCATGGACGGCATTGACGGCATTGCTGGCGCGGAGGCAATCAGTGCATGCTTGGCAGGCGCGCTTGTGTATTGGCTAAGCGGTTTTGCACACGAGTTGTGGGGGCCTCTTTTCTTGGTCGGTGCATGCGCGGGCTTTCTTGTCTGGAATTTTCCGCCAGCAAAAATATTCATGGGAGATGCGGGCAGTGGCTTCCTTGGAGTAATCCTGGGTGGCCTGAGCCTGCAGGCTGCGTGGCTTTCCCCGTCTTTTCTATGGAGTTGGTTGATTTTGCTGGGGGTGTTTATTGTTGATGCCACCTACACAATGTTGCATCGCCTTATCCGTGGTGAAAAGGTCTACGAGGCGCATCGTAGTCATGCTTATCAGTACGCTGCTCGGCGTTATGCAAGTCATAAGAAAGTCACAATTGCTATCATATTGATCAATTTTCTCTGGTTGACTCCATTGGCGCTTCTGGTAGGTGTGGGTCGCCTGGATGGAGCCGCAGGCCTACTAATAGCATACCTGCCGTTAGTCGTCCTAGTGGTGAAGCACGACGCTGGCAAGGCAGAGTCATGATTCGAACGCTCTGCACTGTGTGGGGTATTGCTTTCTGTAGAGTGATTCGCGGCAGGGGTGTTGAAGCTGCTCAGTTTCGTGCGAACTGAATGCCTGGAAGAGAATTTGCTCTAATTTTGACTTTGTGGTCAGCAGCGTTTGTCAGCTCGGTATGGCATGCGATGGCCGTCTCTCAATTGCACAAAATTATATGGTAAACTTCCACCGGTTATGGCGTGATGGTATATGGCCAGTGCTGGGGCACGTTAGATGAAATTATTTCATTTTTGCCGATGGCGGCGTTGATGTGATTGGAGGCGATATGCGGCTTTCGGGGGTGTCTGTGGTGCGGTGCTGTCGCCACGTTTACGACCGTCACTGTCACATTTTCAGGCTGCTTGGATGAACCGGTAGGCTTCTTGGTGTGTTTTTGTAACAAGTTCTCGACCAATTATTCGTTAGGCCGAGCGCTGCTATAGGTCGATGCTGCAGGATTGGCTACTTCCCAAGAGAGCCTTCCATGTATTGATTACAGTTTCGCAAATGTCTTTTTTGTTTGCTTCTGCAGAGGCTGCAGGTGATGACATTCAACTGATGAGAGGGTTCCAGATCATGGAGTCGCGTTTTGGTCTGGGGCGTGAGGAGTAGGGCAATGAGAGTCATGGTGTTGGGTGTTTCCGGGATGCTGGGTAATGCCGTTTACCGAGTTTTATCCAATAACCTCGATTTGAGCGTTTTTGGTTCTGCTCGAGGCGAGGGTGCCAGGAAATTCTTTTCAGAAAGCTTGGCCGAGCAGATCATTCCGGGTGTCGATGTCGAGGATCAGGACTCTTTGGTCAAAGCCTTTGGTGCGGTGCGACCTGATGTCGTAGTCAACTGTGTAGGCCTGGTCAAGCAACTGGCCGACGCAAATGACCCACTTCAAGCAGTGCCTATCAATACGTTGTTGCCTCACCGGCTCGCGGCCTTGTGCAAGGTTGCTGGTGCTCGTCTGATTCACATAAGTACGGACTGTGTCTTCTCGGGAGAGAAAGGCGGCTACGTAGAGTCTGATTTTCCAGATGCCTACGATCTTTATGGGCGCTCAAAGCTTTTGGGGGAAGTCGATTATCCTCACGCAATTACCTTGCGCACATCGATTATTGGTCGGGAGTTAACCGGGCATCGCAGCTTGGTGGGTTGGTTTCTGGCACAACAGGGCGCGGTTCAAGGTTTTAAACGCGCTATTTTCTCAGGTTTACCCACCATGGAACTGGCTCGGGTCATCAGCGAGTTTGTATTGCCGCGTCCAGAATTGCATGGTCTATATCACGTAGCTTCGAAGCCCATAAATAAGTTCGACTTGCTGACGTTGGTGGCGAATGTATACGGGAAAGACACGGAGATTGTCCCGTCCGATAAATTGATAATTGATCGTTCGTTAAATGCGGATCGATTTCGAGAGGCAACAGGTTATGTTGCTCCGGAATGGCCTGTGCTGGTCAAATACATGCATGACTTCAATTGAGTGCAAGGTTTAGATTATGTTTGATAATAAAATTTTGATGATTACTGGTGGCACAGGTTCATTCGGTAATGCTGTTCTGAATCGTTTTTTGAAGACTGATGTTAAAGAAATTCGAATTTTCAGTCGTGATGAAAAAAAACAAGAGGACATGCGGATTGCCTTGAACAATCCGAAGCTGAAATTTTATATTGGCGATATTCGTGACTACGATAGCATTCGCGATGCCATGAAAGGTGTTGATTACGTCTTTCACGCTGCGGCTCTGAAGCAGGTACCTTCTTGCGAATTTTATCCTATGGAGGCTGTGCGAACTAACGTCCTAGGTGCGGATAACGTTATGAAAGCGGCGATCGAGAATCACGTAGATCGCGTTATCGTTCTCAGCACTGATAAAGCCGTTTATCCAATCAACGCCATGGGCATCTCTAAAGCAATGATGGAGAAGCTCATGGTAGCCAAAGCCCGAATGCAGTCCGAAGGCGAAACGGTGTTCTGTGCTACGCGTTACGGCAACGTAATGGCGTCACGTGGCTCCGTCATTCCGCTGTTTATTGAGCAACTACGGGATGGCAAGCCGATCACAATTACAGATCCGACCATGACTCGTTTCCTGATGTCTTTGGAAGATTCTGTCGATTTGGTGCTGCACGCTTTCGAGCACGGCCGTCAGGGCGATATCTTTATTCAGAAGGCACCGGCTTCGACGATTGAGGTTTTGGCTCAGGCTCTGAAAGAGTTGTTCGCGAAGGAGAACGAAATTCGTATCATCGGTACTCGTCATGGCGAGAAGCTGTATGAGTCACTGGTGTCTCGTGAAGAGTTGGCGAAAGCCGAGGATATGGGTGAATACTATCGTGTGCCGGCGGATAATCGCGATTTGAACTATGCGAAATTTGTCGTTGAGGGTGAGGTGGAGATTAGTGACTTTGAAGATTACACTTCTCATAATACAACTCGACTTGATGTTGAGGGTGTAAAGCAGTTGCTTTTGAAATTGTCTTACATTCAGGAGCAGCTCAATGCTTAAGGTTATGACAATCGTCGGGACCCGTCCCGAACTTATCAAAATGTCGCGGGTTATTGCCGAGTTTGACGCTCATACCCAGCACATTCTGGTTCACACTGGTCAAAACTTTGACTATGAGTTAAATCAGGTTTTTTTTGACGATCTGGATATCCGTAAACCAGATTACTTTCTTGGGGCTGTAGGTAGTAACGCTGCGCAAACTATCGCGCGAGTTATTGAGAAAGCTGACGAGGTGATGGAGGCAGAGAAGCCGGACGCTCTGATGCTTTACGGTGATACCAACTCTTGCTTGGCGGTAATTGCAGCCAAACGCAGAAAAATTCCGGTGTTCCATATGGAAGCGGGTAATCGCTGCTTCGATCAGCGTGTGCCTGAAGAGCTTAACCGAAAGGTCCTGGATCACCTTAGCGACATTAACTTGGTTCTTACTGAACACGCTCGTCGCTATTTGCTGGACGAGGGAATTCCTCCCGATCGTATCATCAAGTCGGGGTCTCACATGCAGGAAGTGCTTGAGCATTTCCAACCAAAGATTTTAGCGTCGAAAATTCTCGAAAAGCTTGAGTTAAATTCAAAAAAATTTTTCGTCGTCAGTGCGCACCGTGAAGAAAACGTCGATACCCCGACCAATCTACAAGATTTGCTTAACACGCTGCAGGCACTGGTTGAAACCTATGACATGCCAGTCATCGTTTCCACTCACCCGCGTACTCGCCAGCGCCTTGAAGCTCTTGGGCTTGATGGTCTGGACTCTCGGATTCAGTTTCTCAAGCCATTTGGTTTCTTCGATTACATCAAGCTGCAGATGGAGGCGTTCTGCATACTGTCTGACAGCGGCACAATTACTGAAGAGGCATCGTTGCTGGGACTGACTGCCGTGACGATTCGTAATGCGCACGAGCGTCCAGAAGGTATGGATCAAGGCACTTTGATCATGAGCGGCTTGAAGTCGGAGCGGGTACTTGACGCGGTCCGTATTGTTACCGCTCAGGATCAGGCCGGTGCAGTTCGATGTGTCGTTCCAGACTACGAAGGCGGTCTAGTGTCACAAAAGGTTCTGCGTATCGTGTTGAGTTATGTTGAGTTCGTCAATCGTGTTGTTTGGTCGAAGTGAAGCAACACAGTAGCTCAAGTTTCGTATAGATACGAAACTGCGCGTATTTGTGAGCGATTATTGCTCCAATTAAGACTAATTTACAGGGCACTAAAGCAAGCGGCGATAGTCACCCAAGCTTGTGCAGGGCCTAGGGAAACGAAAGTGAGTAAAACTACCGACGCAAGTATTGTCTGGTGTGACCGGGAGGAGCTCCATAGTACAGCCGCTAGCTTTATCAAGCCTGCTTCTAGCGTGCTGGATATCGGTTGTGGCATTCGACCTCAGCAGTACATAACTCCTGAGCTGTTAATCTGCATCGAACCCCATCTTGAGTACGTTGAAATTCTCAAGAAGAGCCTGAAAGACGCAAATGCGGTTGTTATCCCGCTTGACGCGAAAAAGGCTTTAGCGGGCATGCCAGATCGATCCATCGATTCGATCTTCCTCATCGATGTAATCGAGCACATGGAGAAGGAAATTGGCGCGGAGGTTTTACTTGAGTGTGAACGGGTTGCTCGTCAACAAATCGTCATTTTTACTCCGCTGGGCTTCATGCCTCAAGAGATCCATGCTGGGGATGTAGACGGCTGGAACCTTCACGGCGGGGAATTCCAGGATCATAAATCTGGTTGGTACCCAGAGGAGTTTGCAGGGTGGGACATAATCGCCTGCAAACATTTACATCTGCAGGATTACCTCGGTCAAGATATTACGCCTCCTTATGGTGGGTTTTACGCTGTAAAGAATGTGCAGAAAGTTGCGAATCATTTCAATGATGTTTATGCCCGCGATGTGATTGAAAGTCAAACTTCAAGTTTGGATTGGCTGAACGACGCTTTTCCGCTGTTTAGCGAAAAAGTTGTTTTTAAGGATATTAATGCAAGCCACCTGAAATGCGGGATTTATTCTTGCCAGCGCACGACTGAGTTGTTTATTGAGTTGGGCGCGACGGAAGATCAGGAGGTGATTTTTAATAAAGCTGCTGCAGAAAAGTCGGATGCCATGCTGCGTGAAACACGTTTGCATAAAGAGCGAATCAAAGCATTTGCAGATCAGTTTGCTCGGCTGAACGACTTGTCATTTTCTTTAGATGAGCTTGCGGTTAAGGCAGCGGCATTTGATGCCAAACTAGCGGAGCTCAATATTAGGGAGGCCGAAGTTAATGCTAGGGGGACGGAGCTTTCAGCTGAGGTAGCGGAATTTTATCTGAAGAAGTCAGAGCTCGATGCCAGAGATTTGGAACTTGAAGTTAAGAAAGCGGAACTTGATGCTCGGATAGTCGAATTGGATCAAAAAGCGGCAGAGCTGTTGATCAAACAGCTGGAAGTGACCAAGCTGGCCGAGTTGCTCGATTCTAATAAGCAAGTAATTAACCATGGTCTGTTTGGAAAGATAGGCTTGAAGGCGAGAGCTTTATTTAAATGAAAGTATTGCAGGTTAATGGCTATGAGTCTCCAGGGCGCCGATTTAATGGTCTGTCCATTACGCCGCTTTTGAAAAAATACGATGTCGAATCTCGGCACCTTATTTGGCAGAAAGACACTCAAAATCCAGAGGTTTTGACATTCGAGGGTGAAAGGACAAGAAAAATAAATCGGATAATCAATCGAGTTGAGCGCTTAACCTCAATGCAATCCGTGTTTTATCCGCATGCCCGGCAAATGATGAAAATGCCTGCCTTTGAGGAGGCGGACCTTGTACACCTGCACATTATCCATTCGGGCTACATGAGTCTATCCGACTTGCCCAAGATTACACGACGCAAGCCTACGGTTTGGACCCTGCATGATCCATGGGCCATGACAGGGCATTGCGTTTACCCCTTCGAGTGTGAGCGTTGGAAGATCGGCTGCGGCAAATGCCCTGACCTGAATATACACTTCCCGCTTCTGATGGACACAACTCGGTTTTTGTTTAACTACAAAAAACGCGCTTACAACAAATCGAAATTTGATGTGATTGTTGCATCTAAGTGGATGCGAGATATGGTCGAGGCCTCTCCGCTCTTTGAGGATGTCGATATCCATCAGGTGCCGTTTGGTCTCGATCTTGAATTTTTCAATCCGAATGCATCTCCAGATGCTCGGAAACGCTTTGGTATTCCCGATGAAGCACTGGTCATTTGCTTTAGGGCTGTGGATAACCAATTCAAAGGTTTGCCTTATATTATCCAGGCGCTTGAAAGAATCAGTGCGAATCAACCCATTTGTCTGTTGACTCTCAACAGTAAAGGCTTAATGGAACAGTTTGCCGATCGGTTTCAACTGGTTGAGTTGGGCTGGACGAACGATGAGGAGCTGGCGCGCGATGCCTTCGTTGCCTCCGATATCTTCCTGATGCCATCAATTGTGGAGGCGTTTGGTGTTATGGCGATTGAAGCCTTCGCCTGCGGCAAGCCAGTGATCGTTTTTGAAGGTACTTCGTTACCGGAAGTGACTTTTGCTCCAGAAGTTGGTGTTTCTGTGCCAATGCACGATGGAGAGGGGTTGTACCGGGCGTTACAAAATTTGATCGATAATCCGACCGAGCGGAAAGAGCGTGGTCGCAAGGGGCGAGAGATTGCCGAATTGCATTACGGTGACGACTTATACGCGCAGCGCTTGGCTGAAATCTACAAAACGGTTGCTGCTAAATGAAAGTACTGCTTCTAACTGATATTCCTCCATGCCGTAACTTCACTGCGGGTTTAGTACTCGATCGGTTGGTAGGCTTTCTGCCCAAGGACCAGGTAGCGATTTGCGCAGTGGTAAACCCTGCGCTTAACCCGGAGATTCCAGCAGAACTCGAAACGGTCCCCAAGCTGATTCTTAAAAAGCCGCGAGAGGCGGCCGTTCGTGTTCTACCTCGTAAAGCCGGAATTTTGTCAGCTTTTCCCTTTGAGTTGATTCAGGCTGGGCGTGTTCGTAACGAGTTGCTGCCACAGATCGTTGAATTTAGCAGAGCACAAAAGGTTGATGCCGTATGGGTCGTATTGCAAGGTCAGACCATGGTTCGTCTGGCCCGTCAATTGACACAAGCCCTCAATGTTCCACTACTGACTCAAGTGTGGGACCCATTTGGTTGGTGGCTGCAAGCCAATCTGATCGACGGTTTTACTCGGCGACGTTTGCTTAAGGAGTTTGACGAAGTCATCAAAGGCAGCGCTTCTTGTGCCACCGCGTCCTGGGCGATGTCCGAGCACTACACGAACAAGTATCGTGTAGTAAATGGGCCGGTGATTGCCGGCTTACCACGAGAACTGGCATTGCCGCCTGCAACCATGCCACATGACAGCGATGAGTTTATTATTGCGGTGGCCGGGCAATTTTACGCGCAAACAGAGTGGGAGTGCCTCCAGCACGCGTTGAATGCCTGCAATTGGAAAATAGCCGGCAAGCGAATTCGTGTGCGGGTGATGGGGGGGGCTTTCAAGGTCTTTAGCCAGAGCCCGTCGAACTTTGAGTACTTGGGGTGGCGAAGCCAGGAAGAAACTATCCGATTGTTGTCAGAATCGGACCTCCTCTACATGCCTTACTGGTTCTCTGGTGAATACCATGAGGAATCCAGCAATAGCTTCCCTTCAAAACTGGTCACCTATTTTGCTTCGGGGCGACCGGTAATGTGCCACGCGCCAGCCTATGCCTCACCTGCAAAATACATAAAGGCTAACGAGGCAGGTTTTCTTTGCGAGTCATTGGATACAACAGTAATTATCAATCAATTGGAAAAGGCTATCCGGGATAACGAGGCGTACGCTCGTTTTACCGCCAATGGTCATACATGCTTCATGAGGGATTTCACTCTGGAGCGCATGAAAGAGACGTTTCTTGCGTTTCTGGGGAATCACACCAAAGCATCCGTGGGGCTTTCCAATTGATTCAAAATATCTTTACTGCTCATTTTCGGCATTTCGACTTAATCAAGCAGTTGATCAAGCGCGATGTCGACATGAGGTTTAAAGGCGCGCTGTTGGGCGTCCTGTGGCCGCTAATTACACCACTTCTAACGTTAGCAATGTATGCCGTGGTGTTTGGTTATTTTTTGCCCTCCAGATGGCCCGGGGTCGACGGTATTACCGGCTTCGCGCTGATGCTGTTCCCAGGGCTGATCGTGTTTACATTCTTTGCCGAATGTGTCAATCGGGCGCCCAACCTGATTACTTCGAATCCAAATTTCGTCAAGAAAGTGGTTTTTCCAGTTGAATTACTGGTCTGGGTGCCTATTGGATCAGCAGTTTTTCAACTGTGTCTGAGTGTTGTTGCGTGGATGGCAATTGCGCTGTTCGTGAATGGCGGCCTCCAGTGGACCATGGTCTTTTTGCCCGTGGTTATCGCACCGTTGGTACTTTGCTTGCTGGGCTTTACGTGGTTTTTGAGTTCACTGGGAGTGTTTCTGAGGGACATCGCGCAGTTAACGATCGTGATCACCCAGGCGCTCATGTTTTTTTCTCCGGTACTTTATCCGCTCGACAAACTACCTCAATGGGCCAGCCACTTGATATTACTCAATCCTTTGACTTTTATCGTTGAGCAAGTACGATTGGTAATGATTTATGGCATGATCCCGAATTTTCAGGGCTTGCTGATTTATACCTGCGTCAGCTTGGTAGTCTGCTGGCTTGGCCTTCGTTTCTTCCGATCTGTCAGACACGGCTTCGCGGACGTTTTATGAGTATGGAAATGACAACAGCAGATAAGCTGCAACCAGTCATCGAAGTGATCGGCTTGGCAAAGGCTTATCACATTTATGATGCACCTCACGATCGTCTGAAACAGATTTTTCTCGGTTGGAAGCGTAATTACTATCGCGACTTTATGGCGTTGAAAGACATCAACTTCAATGTGCTCAAAGGTCAGTCGGTAGGTGTCATCGGTCGTAACGGTGCAGGTAAGAGTACTTTGCTGCAGCTTCTTACTGGTACGCTAACTCCCACCAGAGGTTCAGTTAAGATCAATGGCAAAGTTGCTGCTGTACTCGAGCTCGGCTCCGGCTTCAACCCTGAGTTCAGCGGGCGTGAAAATATTTATTTGTATGCCAGTCTGTTCGAACTGAAGAAGTCTTGCATCGAAGAGAGATTTCAGAAGATTGTCGACTTTTCCGAATTGGCCGATTTTATTGATCAGCCGGTGAAGTCTTACTCCAGCGGCATGCAGGCGCGATTGGCATTTTCTGTCATTGCTCATGTCGATGCGGATATCCTGATTATCGATGAAGCCCTTTCGGTGGGTGATGCTTTTTTTGCGCAGAAGTGCATGCGTTTCCTGAGACAGTTTCAAGAGCGCGGCACGATACTTTTTGTCAGCCACGATCTAGCAGCGGTCACCGCATTTTGTGATCAGGCTATCTGGCTCGAAGGTGGCGTTGTTCGTGATGCTGGCAACGCCAAAGAGGTTTGCGAAAAGTATTTCGCCCAGCTCTATATGCAACACACCGGAGCTGAAGGCGCAGCTGTCGAAGCGGTTGAAGTCGCTGTTGAAGAGCCGCTTGAGGAAATTGTTGAAGACGAGTCGAGCGGGGATTTTATCGATCAACGAATCGTCATGGGTGAAGATGAATCAATCTTCAAGGGCGCTCAAGAAATCGAAAGTTTCGGTTTCAATCCACAGTCTTCCACCTTTGGAACCGGTGGAGCCGAGATAACACAAGTCAGTTTTGCCAATGCGAAAGGTCGCCCATTGACCGTTTGCGAGGGAGGTGCTGAGGTGGTGGTTAAGGTGTCAGCCAAAGCCATCCATGATGTGGACTTACCGATTATCGGCTTTATTATCAAGGATCGTTTGGGGCAGCCGCTGATAGGGGGAAACACCTACCACTCTTACAAAGAATCGCCAGTCCGCGTAGCGGCAGGTAAACGAATCGATGCAGCCTTCCATTTCAAACTGCCAATTCTGGCCGTAGGTGACTATTCTATCGTCGCCGCGGTTGCCAATGGTACGCTGCACGAGCATGTGCAACTGCATTGGATGCATGATGCCGTTTTATTCAAGGTTGTCGCTTCGAGCATTGAAGGCGTAATCGTTGGAGCGCCTTTAGACAAAATAATTCTAACTTCTAAGGCTTGACCCAACTATGACACAGCAACAAGATTCGGGACGGTTGGCATGGGCAGATATGTGTCGACTGATTGCAATGTATGGAGTATTAGTCATCCATATTTCTGCACCGATCTTTTACGACTATAGAAATATAGATCTGAGTAGCTTTTTGGTGGCCAACGCGCTCGACTCAATTGCCAGGGTGTCCGTGCCACTGTTTGCTATGCTTTCGGGGGCGTTGTTGCTGGGTCGTAACATGTCCAAAGGCATGGGTGGCGTTGTCTCCCGCATCTTGAAAGTCGCAATTCCACTGTTGTTCTGGAGTGTGCTGCATGTGTTCTGGCTCAACTATTGGACTGGTAAACCTTTAGATATCCCAAGTGCCCTATCCCAAGCGCTGCAAGGCCCAGTTATGTATCATTTGTGGTTTGTATACATGACCATTGGTGTTTATATACTGCTCCCCGTTCTGCAGCCGATATCTGTGGCTCTTTTGTCCAGCAAGCGTTTGGCCGCGTATTTTTTCGGGTTATGGTTTTTGGTTAATTCGGTTACTATTTACTTTCCCACGGATATTATCAATCACCTGACCTTGACCAGTTTTTTGAAATGGCCGGGTTATTTTTTGTTGGGTTTTTATCTGAGTCGTTCGGAAGTTTTTGGCAAAGTCTCGATTTGGTGCAGTGCGGCTGTATTTATTTTTGCGAGCGTAACAACGTTTTTAATTAGTTGGCGCCTCAATTCCATGTCACCTGTGCCGGTTGAAAAAGCATTTGAATATTTCAGTCCAAACGTTCTTATTGCTTCTTGTGCTGCCTTCCATATGATCAGGCAGATTCGTCTAAGTGCCATTTTAGTACGCCCAGTTGCGTTTCTATCCAGTATTGTGTTTCCGGTGTATTTTATGCATTTGTTGGTAATTGATCTGATCAAGGCCGGCTTGTTTGGTTTTACATTGAATCTCGCTTCTATGTCGACTTTCACAGCAATTATTAGCTTGTCATTATGTACGTTTGCGATATGTCTACTGCTTGCGGCTATGACACGTGTGGTTCCGTATACGTCCAAGCTTATCGGTTGACTATTAAGGTTACAGCGAGGGTTAGTGCTACCCTTTGCATATCGTTCATCGTTTTGAGTTAGGTGCTTTGTAATGGTTGTCGTGGGTTGGAGGTTCAATATTGATAGTGCGAAACGCCATTGTTTCGCAGGATCATTGAGTTCATTTGAATTCTGAGTATGGCAGGGCGGAAGCTGAGATGGGTTTTTCCGAAGGGGTAGATGTTGTTTCTGACGGGTTCAGGCCTTTGGTCACAATTGTTATACCTGTTTACAATGGTGGCGATTTCCTGGCTGAGGCTATTCAAAGCGCGTTAGATCAATCCTACCCGGCCATTGAAGTCATCGTTGTCAATGATGGCAGCAACGATGGTGGTGCGACTGAATGTATCGCGAGATCTTTTGGAGAGTCCATTCGTTATTTGCCAAAAGATAACGGTGGTGTCGCATCTGCTCTTAACCTGGCGATACGGGAAATGTCAGGTGACTATTTTTCCTGGCTGAGTCACGACGATTTGTACGATAAGGAAAAAATTTCGCAGCAAGTTGCATTTTTGTCGGTACATGGAAGCGCCTCTACCATCGTTTATTCAGATTATTCTATTTTCACAAACAAGCATGTAAGTAACAGTGTGCCGGTTACTATGCCAGGAGTAAATCCTGTTAATTTTCGTTATTGGATCACGTCCGAGAGTGCTCTCCATGGTTGCAGCCTGCTGATTCCGCGGACCGCTTTCGATTCCTGTGGCTGTTTCAACGAGAATTTGCGTACCACACAAGACTACGAACTGTGGTTCCGCATGGCGGGGCAATATCGCTTCCTACACCTTCCCAAGGTGCTGATGAGTGGTCGTAGCCATGCTAATCAGGATACGCACAAAATTGCAGATTTGGCTTTTGCGGAGGCCCGAAATCTGTATCTGGGGTTCGTGAAGTCAATACAGCATTTTGAGGTCCCTGGTAGTGTACCTTCGGAAATTGGAGCGAGCTATTTACGTCTGGCCTCAGGATTGTGGCAGCGAGGATTTGACGAAGCAGCGCTATACTGCGCCGGGAAAGCGCGTGACTTTGGTGTTTCGTTGGTTCAGGTTCATGGCGTACATTTGTCGGCTTACAGCGCCAAGATTGTCAGACGATCGGCACGTAGATTGCTCACCCCGCAATCCAGGCAGGTAATACGCCGATTTTTCATACGCTTTTCCGCTTTCTTTCGAGGCCGACAGCTTCCTTGAATACTTACAAGAAATTGTTTCTGCATGCCCCTAACGTGCATGTCGGTGGGGGCTTGACCCTTCTGCAGGCATTCTATTCCTCGCCTGAACTGAATCTGTATCTTGAACAGTTGGATGTTCGGGCGCAGAAGCTGTTACCTCCTGCTCGAGGATTTAGGTTTTACGTGCGTCCGACTTTTTTTTCGCGGATCGCGGCTGAGTTTAGACTATGGCGGCTCGTTGCTCGTAATGATGTAGTGTTGTGCTTTCACGGTTTGGTCCCACTGTTACCTCTGAAGGGTGAGGTGACGGTTTTTCTGCAAAACAGGATTTTGCTTTCCAGAGCCAGTTTACAAAATTATTCATTCAAAACGAGAGTGCGGCTGACTGTGGAGCGATTAGTCGTAAAGTTGTTAGCGAGCCGAGTTAAAAAGTTCATCGTACAGACGCCTTCAATGGCGGAGCAGGCACGTTTTTTTTTAGGTCCCAAGGTTGATATAGTTGTTTGCCCTTTTGTTGTTCCCGTTCACCTGGTCAACGAAGAGGTGGATAAGCGTTACGATTTTGTCTACGTAGCCAGCGCCGAGTATCATAAAAATCACCATAAACTTCTGGAGGCGTGGTGTTTATTGGCTGAACAGGGTCTGCGCCCAAGTCTAGCGCTTACAGTGCCACAGGGATCTGATCTGGCGATATTGATCGAACAGCTTTCTGAGCAGTGGCAGTTGAACGTAGTCAATCATGGCCAGCTTAATTACTCTGAAGTTTCTGTGCTCTATGACCAAGCGGCGGCTTTGATTTATCCTTCGACGACAGAGTCCTTAGGGTTGCCGTTGATCGAAGCCAGTGAGCGAAGATTGCCAATCGTAGCTGCAGAGCTTGACTATGTTCGAGATATCGTGGAACCGGTCGAAACCTTTGATCCGGCTTCCCATGTTTCCATTGCGCGTGCTGTTAAGCGTTATCTCGGAGTCATTGAGACTCCGCAGCCGATGCATGGCCCTGAAGTGTTTTTGGAAGAAGTACTTCGATGAAAGTTTTGGTATGGACTCAGTATTTTTGGCCTGAAAATTTTCATATAAATCAAGTGGTCACAGAGTTGCGTAACCAAGGTATGGATGTAACGATCCTGACCGGTAAGCCTAATTACCCAGATGGCAATGTTTTTGCGGGTTATCGTGCCAAGGGGATTCAGACTGAGCTGCGTGATGGTGTTGAGATAATTAGACTGCCCTTAACTCCCAGGGGTAAGAATTCCGCTAAGGGACTGATGCTAAACTATTTATCGTTTATCGCGGCTGGATATATTTTTGGTCCTTGGGTATTGCGGGGGCGACATTTCGATGTGATATTCGTTTACGCACCTTCTCCATTGTTGCAGGCACTTCCCGCGATTTTTGTTTCATGGATCAAACGGGCTCCACTTGTATTATGGGTGCAAGATCTTTGGCCCGAATCCTTGCGTGCAACTGGCTATATCAATAACCATCACATGTTGAAACTCGTCGAGTGGGTGATCCGTTACATCTACCGGTTCTCGGATTCAATACTGATTCAGTCAGAGGGTTTCCGCGAATCAGTTCAGCGGCTAACCCGAGATATGGCTAAAATAAAATTTTTCCCCAATTCGGCTCGGCTCTCGACTCCCATAGATGTGCAATCCACTTTGACTTTTGATCATGTTTCTCGCTATTTTTCCGTGGTGTTTGCTGGCAATATAGGTATTGCGCAATCGTGCTCTACAATTATCGAAGCGGCCGACGCGTTGCAAGATTATAAAGAAGTACGGTTTTTTATTGTGGGTAGCGGAAGTATGGAGCAAATGATTGCTCGCATGATAAAAGACAAGCAGTTAAGGAATGTTGAGTTAGTTGGGCGTGTTCCGCCCGAGCAAATTTCAAAAATTTATGCCATGTCTTCTGTTTTGTTACTTACGCTGCGGGACGACCCAGTACTGGCTTCAACAATTCCTAGCAAGTTGCAAAGCTACCTGGCAGCAGGAAAACCCATTATCGCCAGTTGCCACGGGCAGGCCGCGCAAGTACTGGCGGATGCTGAAGCTGGGCTTAGTTGTGCGCCGGAAGATTCATTAGGATTGGCTGAAGCAGTGCTTGAGTTATATCGCTCGGACCCTTTACGGCTTCAACACATGGGTGAAAATGGACAAAAATTTTTTCTGAAGAATTTCAATTTGCCAACTAAGGTTGCGCAGTTAATAGAGCATTTCAGCGATGTCGTAAAAGGATTCAGGCGTTGAATTTTTGAAGCGGTGTAGCGAGGTAGTATGGTCGAGATTGCCCTGATTGTCGCGGCATGAAGGATTTTATCAGAACAACGTGTTGCTCAAAGATACTGTCTAGGCTCACCTGCTTTTGACCGCAAAATGTCCACCTTTTTACGTTTCCGTTCGTCGTAATTTTTCTGTGATCGAGATCTCTACGTACGTACAATGAGTCCTACCGCTAAGGTAAGAGGTAGTCACATTGAGGCAGGGTCTTATGGATAGACTTCGAATGTTTTTGCTAAAGCTGCCGCGTCGCCAGAAGCGGTTGATTCAGGTGCTGACGGACGTGTTTCTTGTTTGGATTGCCCTGTGGATGGCGTTTGTTGTGCGCTTGGGAATTGATGAAATGATCAATCCACTCAAGGTTCACGTCTGGCTTTTCGCTTTTGCTCCAATTGTCGCGATTCCGTTGTTCATTCGTTTTGGGATGTACCGTGCCGTCATGCGCTATTTCGGCAATGACGCACTCATCGCTATTATCAAGGCTGTCAGCCTTTCCGCGCTGATTCTGGCACTGGTAGTCTATTGGTATAGCAATCACGAAGCGGTGGTTCCGCGATCCATCGTCTTCAACTATTGGTGGCTAAGTCTAGTCATCATTGGTGGACTGCGTCTTTGCATGCGCCATTATTTCATGGGGGATTGGTTCACCGCTCATCACGTACCGTTTACCAATCGCGATGATGGCCTCACCAAGGTAGCGATTTACGGAGCTGGCGTGGCTGGCAATCAGCTGGTAGCGGCACTGCGAATGGGGCGTGTCATGCGACCAGTCGCGTTTATCGACGATGACGCCAGCATCGCCGATCGCTCTATCGCTGGCCTGCAGGTCTATAAACCCAAGCACATTCAACAGATGATTGATGAGACAGGTGCTCAGGAGATTCTTTTAGCGCTGCCTTCATCTACTCGAGCACGGCGTCGGGAAATTCTCACTTTTCTGGAGCGGTTTCCACTTCACATTCGTAGTGTTCCGAATTTTTCCGATCTGGCGAGTGGCCGGGTCAAGGTCGAAGATATTCAGGAAGTGGACATCGCTGACTTGCTCGGACGCGATTCGGTACCGGCGCAACCGGATCTGCTTGAGCGTTGCATCAAAGGCAAGGTAGTCATGGTAACCGGTGCGGGTGGCTCGATCGGTTCTGAACTCTGCAGGCAGATTTTCGCTCTGGGCCCGACCATACTTTTATTGTTCGACCATAGCGAATTCAACCTCTACGGAATTCTGTCGGAGCTGGAACAGCGGGGAGGGCGAGAATCGCCTCCTGTCCAGTTGCTACCGATTCTTGGTTCTATTCGGCATCAGGACAAGCTTCTGGATGTCATGAAAACTTGGAGGGTCGACACTGTTTATCACGCTGCGGCTTACAAGCATGTGCCCATGGTTGAGCACAACATTGCTGAAGGTGTGTTGAACAACGTTATTGGCACGCTTAACACAGCGCAGGCTGCGTTGCAGTCAGGGGTTTCCAACTTTGTACTTGTCTCCACCGACAAAGCGGTCCGTCCTACGAATGTGATGGGCAGTACCAAGCGTCTTGCCGAGTTGACGCTCCAGGCATTGAGCCGAGAGATTGCGCCGGTGCTATTTGGTGACAGAGCTAACGTGTCCCGGGTCAACAAAACCCGTTTCACGATGGTTAGGTTTGGCAACGTCCTAGGTTCGTCCGGTTCGGTAATTCCTTTGTTTCACAGTCAGATCAAATCAGGGGGGCCGTTGACGGTCACTCACCCGAAAATCACTCGTTATTTCATGACTATTCCTGAAGCTGCGCAGTTAGTGATTCAGGCGGGCTCCATGGGGCAAGGCGGTGATGTATTCGTGCTTGACATGGGCGAGCCGGTGAAGATCGTCGAGCTGGCGGAGAAGATGATTCACTTGTCTGGCCTGAGTGTGCGTTCGGAAAAAAATCTGCAAGGCGACATCTCGATCGAATTTACCGGGCTACGCCCTGGCGAGAAGCTATATGAGGAATTGTTGATAGGTGACAATGTGGCTGCCACTCAGCATCCAATGATTATGAGCGCCAATGAAGATCATTTACCTTGGGAAGTACTCAAGTCAAAGCTGACTGAGCTGCTTAATGCGGTTGAGCACGATGACTACGGACGAGTCCGCCAACTCCTACGCGAAACCGTCAGCGGCTACAGCCCCGACGGCGAAATCGTCGACTGGATCTACCAGCAACGCCGCCTCGAACCCTGATTGCTTCACATCCCGCAACAGACACATTTTTGACACCCTCCCCACATCGCCTAACTTGAGGAAGCAGCTGCGGAAAAGCTGCTTCCTCAACCGATGTCATGGAGCGTCATTTATGCGTACAGGCTATTTCTACTCCCTGGTTTTTGCCCTGCTCACCAGTGCTTCTATCACCGCCAATGCAGCGCCTGCGGCCAAGCCGGAGGCAGCCAAGGCTCCGGTGGCTATGGAGGCTTCGGCGGCTGTGCAATCTGGCAAGGTGAACCTCAATAAGGCCGACGCGCCGACCTTGCAGCGTGAGTTGTCCGGTGTGGGGGAGGCCAAGGCGAAGGCGATTGTTGCGTATCGTGAAGCTAATGGGCCGTTTGCCTCCACCGAGGAATTGCTGGAGGTGAAGGGGTTCGGCAAGGCGCTCCTGGATAAGAATCGCGAGAAGCTTCAGGTGAACTAAGCTTGTAAATCTGCCTTGGAAGGCCGGTCATTGACCGGCCTTTTTGCCATCTGGCGGCGGGTGAGCGGTTTTGCCTTTCGTCGCCGAGCAAAAAATTACGACTATCATATGATGCTTAGATTATGACTATAATAAATACGACTTCCATGTCAGCGCGCTGACAACCTTGGCGCGTATCTTTTCCTCTGGCATCTCCCAGGAGCATTCATCATGACTTCCATCCAGTCCCAAGGCACAGCCCTCGTCACCGGCGCTTCCTCCGGCATCGGTGCTGTCTACGCACAGCGTTTGGCTGCGCGTGGTTTTGATTTGTTGTTGGTCGCCCGTGATCAAGAGCGGCTTGAAGCGGCGGCGAGTGCGTTGCGTGATGCCCATGGTGTTCAGGTTGAGGTGTTGAAGGCGGATTTGACGCAGAAGGATGACGTGCTAAAGCTTGAGCAGCGTCTGCGCAGTGATTCGAGTATCAGTCTGTTGCTGAACAATGCGGGGATAGCGGCGGATGGGTTGTTGGCCAATGCCGATCTGGACCAGCTGGAGCGCATGATTCAGTTGAATATCACGGCGGTCACGCGTTTGGCGTCGGCGGCGGCGGCGAGTTTTGCCAAGGCGGGTCGGGGCACGATTATCAATATTGCATCGGTGGTGGCGTTGTTTCCCGAGCGGTTTAATGCGACGTACAGCGCGAGCAAGGCTTATGTGTTGAGTTTGACCCAGTCGTTGAACGCCGAACTCGACGGCACCGGTGTCAAGGTCCAGGCTGTGTTGCCAGGGGTTACTCGCACGGAGATCTGGGAGCGTTCGGGTATCGATGCTTCGCAGATTCCGGAGGAGATGGTGATGGAGGCGGGGGAGATGGTCGATGCGGCGCTGGCGGGGCTGGATCAGGGTGAGTTGGTGACCATTCCTTCATTGCCGGATGCTGGCGACTGGGATGCATTTGTAGCGGCGCGCCTGGTCATGGCGCCTAATCTTTCCAAAAGCAAGGCGGCTGCGCGTTACAAATGACGCGGGCGAACCTGTGTGAGGTGGTGGCGGTATGAGTGATCGTCGAGTGGTAGTGACAGGCATGGGGCTGGTGTCTCCGCTGGGTAGCGGCGTGGAGGCGGTCTGGGCGCGCTTGTTGGCTGGGCGTTCCGGGTTGCGCAATTTGCCGGATGAGGTGGTGGCGGATCTGCCGGCCAAGGTCGGCGGGGCGGTGCAAACCGTTGCGCAGGACCCGGAGGCGGGTTTTGATCCGGATCGGGCAACGGCGCCCAAAGAACAGAAGAAGATGGATCGGTTCATCCTGTTTGCCATGGAGGCGGCGCGTCAGGCGATCGAGCAGGCGGGGTGGCAGGCACAAACAGCGCAGGCCCAGGAGCGTACGGCAACTATCATTGGGTCCGGCGTGGGTGGTTTCGGGGCGATTGCCGATGCGGTGCGTACCACGGACAGCCGTGGGCCGCGACGATTGTCGCCGTTCACCATTCCTTCGTTCCTGGTCAATCTGGCAGCGGGGCATGTGTCGATCGAGCATGGCTTCAAGGGCCCGCTGGGCGCGCCGGTCACGGCCTGTGCGGCCGGCGTCCAGGCGATTGGTGATGCGGTGCGATTGATTCGTAGCGGCGAGGCGGATATTGCAGTGTGTGGAGGCGCGGAGGCGGCGATCGATCGGGTCAGTCTTGCCGGCTTTGCGGCGGCGCGTGCCTTGTCCAGCGCTTTCAACGACACCCCGGAGCGCGCTTCGCGTCCGTTCGATCGCGACCGCGACGGCTTTGTCATGGGTGAAGGGGCTGGCTTGCTGGTGGTCGAATCCCTGGAGCATGCCTTGGCCCGTGGTGCTCAACCCCTGGCAGAGGTGGTGGGTTATGGCACGACTGCCGACGCCTATCACCTGACCGCGGGACCTGAGGATGGCAGCGGCGCACGCCGGGCCATGTCATTGGCATTGGCTCAGGCCGGTGTTTTGCCGGAGCAGGTCCAGCATCTGAATGCGCACGCCACTTCGACACCCGTGGGCGACCTGGGGGAGTTGGCAGCCATCAAGGCGCTGTTCGGTTCGCACAACGGCATTGCAGTGACCTCGACCAAATCGGCCACCGGGCACTTGCTCGGTGCTGCTGGCGGGATCGAAGCCATTTTCACGCTGCTGGCGATTCGGGACCAGATCGTGCCGGCGACCCTTAATCTCGATAATCCGGACCCGGCCAGCGAGGGCGTGGACATTGTCCGCGGCCAGGCGCGACCCATGGCGATCGAGTACGCGCTGTCCAACGGGTTCGGGTTTGGCGGGGTTAATGCCAGCGTGCTATTCAAGCGCTGGGTTGGCTAGTTGTCAGGCTGAATAAGGTGGGTGCGTGTCACCTCGAGGATCTCGGCAGCCAGCTCGGGGTTCTCGACGCTGCGCGATAGCAGCAGCGCGCCGATCAGAGTGGACATGATGACAATGCTGCGCCGCTCGATGTTTTCGCCCTCGAGGGTGCTCTGGATCTGGCGAAGTCGCGCATGTAGCACCGCGTCTGATGTAGGGCTTGGCTGGCCGCGCATGCCGAGTTCCGAGGACATGGTTGGCAGTGGGCAGCCTTCGTGGGGCGAGGTCTGGTGCCATTCAGACAGGTAGGCGTTGATGAATGCCTCCAGCGGGCGGTCTTGGGAAAACAGCTCGGCGCAGATGACGTCAACTTGCTCCCCGGCGGCCTGCAGCGCTTTTTCCACCAGTTCGTCCTTGGACTTGAAGTGTGAATAAAAGCCCCCGTGGGTCAAGCCCAGCGCCTTCATCAGTGGTTGCAGGCCGGTCGCGCCGATGCCGTCACGGCGAAAGCGCACGGAAGCTTCCTTGATGATGCGTTGGTGTGTCTGGGCTTTATGGTCCTGCGAATAACGCATCTGATCTCTCCACATCAATGCGCCATATTAACCAATGAAAATTGGATGGTGACTGTACTTCTATTTCTAAAAAGCATGCAGATGCGTCGAACTTGATTGAACCCCAATGAAATATGGCACGAATAGTGATTACTCATTCACCAACGATTGTTGAACAATCCGGGGGGTAGTGAGGATGAACAGTGGGCTGTCATTGGCCGATCAGATCACACTGGAGTTACGCGGCGACATCATTGATGGGCGATTGCTACCGGGCGTGTCCCTGGTGGAAAGTGACCTGGTGGCCGCCTATAACGCGTCGCGCAATACGATTCGGGAAGCCTTGCACCGCTTGGGGCAGGAGGGCTTGACCCGCTATGTGCGCAACAAGGGAGTCATGGTGCGCCGGCTGGGGATTGAGGATGTGCGGGACCTGTTCCGGGTTCGCCGCACGCTCGAGTTGCAGGCCATCAGTGCCAGCCGGCCCCTGCGCGAGTATGAGTCCGACCGCATGCTCGAGGCCCTGGAAGCCGCCGAGTTGGCCCGGGAGCGCGAGGATTGGCGCGCCGTCGGCACCCATGGCCTGGCCTTTCACCAACACATTGTCGGGTTGATGCGCAGTCCTTTGTTTGACGCGTTCTTCACCAACGTCGTCGCGCAATTGCGCCTGGTGTTCTGCAGCGCCCCCGATGAAGCACGTTTCCAGGCGCCCTGGCTGGCTCGCGATCGGCAAATCCATGAGTTGCTCGCCGAGGGCGACAAGCGTGGCGCCGAAGACGCCATGTGCCTGTATCTCGATGATTCCGAACATCTGCTGTCGCAATTGTTTGCCACTGCTTCCCATCACTGATCGAGGGTGTGTGCCATGTACAAAGACTATCCGGCGGCTTATCAAGTCAGCAAAGGTTCGGCCTTACAGGTGGACAAGGCTTTCTACGAGCGGGTTCGCGACGCGAAGGACGGGCGTACCCTGATTGAGTCATTCGAAGTGCCGATCCGCACCGGCCGTGCCTGGACGGTGCCGGCCGGGCACGTGTTTCGCGTGACCACGCCGGTCGGGCCGCAGGTGGGGGATTTCAATGTCTGGAACGCCAACGATCCACGCGAGCGCTTATGGGCGGCGCGGACCCGGCAGTTGCAAGGCGCGCACGTCAGCACCCACGACAGGCTCTGGTCGAACCTGCCATTCCTGCGGCCGCTGGTGACCATCACCGATGACAGCCTCGCCGCGTACGGTATCGACGAACACGGCGGGCGCCTGCACGACTTGCTGGGTACCCGCTGCGATCCGTACGTGAACAAGATGCTCACCGGCGAGGACTTTCACCATCACTGTCATTCCAACCTGACCCGTGCGGTACTGCCTCACGGCCTGACCGAATTCGACGTGCATGACGTGCTGAATATTTTCCAGTGCACGGGGCTGAACCACGACGATATGTATTTCATGAAGGCCTGTCCGGCGCAGAAGGGCGATTACCTGGAGTTCTTTGCCGAAATCGATCTGCTCTGCGCGCTGTCGACCTGCCCCGGAGGTGATTTGTCGCTGGCCATGTGGGGACCGGATGCGCAGGACCCGCTCAGCGTGTGCCGGCCGTTAGGGGTGGAGGTGTATCGACTGGATGATGCGTTGCTTGAGGGTTGGAGCCAGCCGGAGCGTGCGGCGTACCAGGGGTTGCATGGGTTGCAGATTGCCAAGGCCGATTGGGAATTGTAGATAGGCGAATCGCAAGAGTACCGCGCCCTGTAGGAGCGAGCATGCTCCGGGCGGCGTTCCGACGAAAAACCTGAGAGCACCGCGGGGTGCCAGACTCCCCGCGTCATCGTTGACCTCCATCGCGAGCATGCTCGCTCCTACAGGCTCTTCCGGTGACTCGCTGTAAAAGCGAAACCCTATGTGGCTGTTACCGCAGGAATGGATATGTACGCCGTCAACCCACCACGAGATTTTCAAGGCAATTGCATGTCCTTGACCCAGCTCATTTTTTTTAATCCACTCGAACGGTTGTAACTTCGTCCCAGATAGGTACAATGGCGCGGCTCGCCGTCAGGTGAGCGTCGTTATGGTGACCCCATCGGTCCCCCCGCAACGATCAGCCGTGAACCCGGTCAGGCCTGGAAGGGAGCAGCCGCAGCGGTGACATTGTGTGCCGGGGTGTGGCTGGTGGGGTTACCACCTATCTCTAAGTCCTTGATTCTACAAGGATTTCTCAGTCAAAAATCTCGAAGTGTGACAGTGTTTAGGTACACCCAAGTGGTGCACCCTAGGCGGCATGCTATCGCCTGTTTGTACGCAATTCTATCCCTTATCCTCTAATGGCACTGTCTAGCTTGATCGAGCTCAGTTGTTACCGTGTGTTTCATTTCACTTGAAAATGGGCAGATCGCCATCATGTGGTTGGCTTAGACAACCATGTGGAAGCCAAGCAATGAAATCCAGAGATCTTCGAACCCATCACGATGTCATCATCAGTGGGTATACCGTTACGCCTCTACCGAATGGTAAGCACTTGCACCAGTTCACCCCAGCTACCACTGATACCATCTATCAGTTTGAAGCTAATAGCGCACCTGTCGTTGTCAATGGGGATAGGTACAACATCGGTTTCACACTCCTGCCTGATGGGCGAAGGATTGTTGAGCCTTCGGCAATGGGAAAGGCCGACTCAGTCAACAAAACGCTGAGCCATCTTGCTGCCAAGCAGCAGGCTCAAGATGATCTTGCTGAGAACAAGGCGAAAAACGATCAGCGTGTAACTCATCGGGCGAAGGATGGTTATTACTGGGGTAAGAAGTACGCTTGGCGGCGCTATGGGTTGGCCATTTCGGAGGGCGCTTTTCTTGCGTACCTGGAGGAAATCAAGCACCCGTCTGTACCCTGCATAACCTCCAATCCAGACTTGGCATTTCCATCCAACGATCCGTCCACAGCATTTAAGGACGAAGGCTTGGAGAAGGCTATCGACGACCTAATTGAAACCGCCGTAAAAGATCGGCAGTACTACAAGTCCCCTCTCTACAAAAAGAAATTTCAGATCAGGCCCATCGCGTCTATCTCTGATAAGAAGTAGAGCCGTCAGTGTAGCGATTGCCTCTCGGGATGGTTTTGCCGGGCTGGTCAGCTGGCACTACCTTCCTCCTGTTGGGAGGGGGGCGACATCATGATGTGTAGACCGTGAATGGTCTTTGATTTTGAACTAACCAGCAATGAATCCGTTGGAACCTCAGTCGGCCCGGTTGTTAGCCCTGTGGGTTACTTGAATCCCTGGTGCTCGTGAGGGGAAGCATTCAGCGTTTAGGCTTAGGTCAAAACTTTACGACCAGGCTGCGATGCGCGATGATAGCCTTTTGATAACAGCTTATTGGGTGGATCATGGAAGGATTCTGGGCGGGTGCCTTGAAGTATGGTGGCATCACTGCCGTAGCGGGATTTGTGGGTTACACGGTTTACCCGCAGATTATTGCCTCGCCCTACCTGAAAAACCTCACGCACACTGAGTTATTTGCCCTTCTGAGCCTTATCGTGATAGTGGTTTTCGGACTCTGCCTCGCCCTTGTCAATGCCGGTGCCAAACGCAGCCCCGGGAACAACACGGTCAATATTAATGGCTCCACCGTGCATGGAAACGTCCAAGCCGGTAACAACACAACCCGCGAAAACAAATGAATAAAGCGAATGTGTTGGGTTCCCAGATTCACGGGGACCTTAGGGTGGGTGACGATACCAACTATATTATCAATCTTCCCCCGCCAGACCCTACGGCCATTACGCGTGCCTTGGCCAGATTCCAAGAACTCAATGAAAACGACGAAGACTTTCAATGGTTCGTTGAGCGCCTGGACTTTTTCACCAATCAGAAAACCCAGATACCGGTGATCGGTCTTGAGCAGAAACTCATGAACGGCGGTAGAGACGACCTTCTTGAAATTGCGATAGAGCGCAAGGATTTTTTTGCGAAGCGACTCATGAAGTCGCAGCTCAACCGAAGACGCCAAGGCATCTTCCTCTACATCCTTCAGAAAATCAGCTTCGCGTTCGAGGAGTTGGTTCGCCCGCTCATCAAGAAGGATGCGCCGAACGAGGTCATTGATGGGGTGATCCTGAACGGGATTGTCGACACAATATACCGCGAGGTCATGGCCGAGGACCCGACCATCGATCAATACATGATCTCCGGCATGCTGTACTTCTTGACCGGGAAATGCCATTTGATCTGGGAGAGGCCAAAATGCTGATGTATCACCCGGCCTTTGATGCCAACCATTGCCTCTACAGAATCGTATCGATCCTGAATGCCACCGGCGATGCCCCTATCAGTTGGCCGCTCCTTCGTATGTTGGATTTCTACTACCTGTTCCCCAGTCAGCTCAAAAACATCAAGCCGTGGCCTAGCGAAATTCGCAAGCTTAAAGCTCAGGTAATGAAAATCCCTGATCAGTTCGAAGACCTGAGCAACCCTGTCCGTACGTTTTTTGAACTGGAGACCTTCCAGAAAACTGCAACACTCGAATTGATCGCCAAAGGCGTTCTTTCCAAATCCTCATTCGACAAAGGCATCATGGAACTAGAGCCTGACTCCCTGCCCTCGGCCTACACAACCCTTCTGGATCTCGATGACTTCATCAAGAGCGATGCGTTTGAGGTGATCACCAAAGGTTTACCGATCACAAAACTCAGTGGATCGAACGGTCTTAAATCCCGTTCCGGCCTGATGGAGTACGTTTATGACCTCTAAGCCATCTACGTTTTTTGTCAATCGCTTCGTCATCGCCAAAGGCAGCAAACCGGTATACGACGAAGTCTTCCACAGAGGCGTCAATATCATTCGAGGCGCCAATAGCGTAGGCAAGTCCACGATCATGGACTTCCTATTCAATTGCCTGGGTGGAGACATTGCTGAAGACCGTTGGAATGAGGAAGCTCAGACATGCGACGCAGTCTTTGCAGAAATCGAATTAAATGGTCACGTTTTGACAATCCATCGTTCAGTACAGCCCGGCAAGAAGCCCCCCATGAGCTTCTTCGACGGCAGCTACGAACAGCTCCGAGCCGCCGATACGGCAGTTGTTTGGCAGGGCTATGGCATCAATCGTACCGATGAAAAACTCAGCTTCTCCCAGCAGCTCTTTGAGCTTTTGGACTGGCCTCACAGTCAGACTGACGACTTTGCGAACCTCACCATCCACCAGATCCTGCGCCTGATTTACGTTGACCAAGGCACTGCTGTTAACAAAATTCTGCGAGCTGAATACTCAACGTTCGACAAGCCCAGCATGCGCCAAGCCATCGGGGATTTTCTACTCGGCCTAGATGACCTTGGTATCTATTCGCTTAAGCAACAGCTGTCAAAAGCGGAGTCCGAGTTCGCGAAAATCGATGGTCAGCTCGACTCCATCTACAGATATATATCTCCTTCCGAAGGTGTACTGCGTGTAGCCTCTCTCAACAACGCCATCGAGGACGCTTACAAGGAGCTCCAAAGGTTGCTCGCTGAGAGAGACATATTACTGACTCAACCTGATGAATCAGCCTCGGACGCCGTCCTCAAAGCCAAAACTGAACAGGCTAGCCAGCAGATTGCTGAGCTTACTAAAGAAATCGACATCCGGACGTCCAAACAGGCCGAAATGGTCAATGAGATCGTCGAGTCCGAGCTGTTCATTGCAGCTATTGAGTCGAGGATCAAGGCGCTCAAGGAGTCCCGAACAGCCTATGATTTCTTCGGTGAAGTCAGGTTCAAGTTCTGCCCAAGCTGCTTGTCCACCCTATCAGATTCGGGCAAGGAGCAATGTCACCTATGTAAAACCGAGCTGGACACGGACTCCAGAGAAGCTTCCTACCTCGCAGCGCTGAATGAACTGGCGTTTCAAAAGAAAGAAAGCACTAAGGTGCTGGTTGAGTTGCGAACCAAGCTGAGTGAGCATGCCCACTACCTGAACTCAATGCAGCGTGCGCTTCAAACGGTTAAATCCAATCACATCATGGCGCTCCGGATGAATTCCGACCGCGTGTTCAAACTCAACGAGCTGTCGGCCAAAATCGGCACCATTGAGGAGCGCATTAAAAACTATGATACGAAAGCCAGCCTGGTAGCGGCTGTAGAGGGGCTCATTGAGAAAAAGCAGAACCTCAATGCCACTATGCTGGAGTTGGATGAGCAGATTAAGGCCAGTAAAGCGCAAACCAGCTCTCGCCGTGAATCCATCGAAAGCAATCTGTCTGAAAAGACCGTCGAGCTTCTCAAGAAGGATGGAGGGTTCGAGCCTGCCTTCAACGTTGCACAAACTGTCATGTTTGATTTCGGCAAGGACTTTATGCTGGTTGACGGTCGCTCGAAATTCTCTGCCAGCTCTGAAACCATCCTTAAGAATAGTTTCCACCTCGCGATTTTGCTGGAATCGCTGGAGGATGAAAGCATGCGTTATCCAAGATTATTCTTGCTCGATAACACCGAGGATAAAGGGATGGGGCCCGACCGCAGCCAGAACTTCCAGAGAGTACTCGTAGAGGCGCTCGCAGAGCATGATGACAAACCTTACCAAGTGATTATGACCACTTCGATGGTCGATCCTGAACTTGATAAATCCGATTTCTGTGTAGGACCACATTACGTGAAAGGTATGCACACACTGAATATTTAAACAGCATTCATAATCGACGCCCTCTGTAGTCGAAGATCGCTCTGTCAGCACCACGGAAAGTCCCCCGTCAAGGCCACCAAGTAAAACGCAGACGGCATCTCCAAAGCCTTCGACCAGGGGACCACTCTGGCCAACTTTCAGAGTGACAAGGAGTAGACCAAAAAATCGATAGGTAACACCGTTGGTAGCCAAAGTGCGAACTACAACTGGCGTATTTGCATGATGGCGTCTTTGATGCCTTGGGCATTCGTATCCAGCGTTTCCATGGCCGCTGTAGCGTTAGCGGCAACGCTCCCTACACCATTCTCTAAGAGCCACTTTGTCACCTCTTCTATGGCCGCAAATATGGCGTGCTGGTTGTGCAGGAGCAGGGTCAGTGCGTCCGCTGTGGCGATGTTGGCTTCTGAGCTATTCGGCATGTCTATCGTCCTTGAGTGATGTTGCAGGAAGACTATATCAACTGACCCACGCCGAGCCAGGTGACATTTCGACTTCCAGTGATACAGATGGCATAGTGGTGGCATCATCGCCACATCACGGATGCCACAACCAATGCGAAAGTCTCTCCTCTTGCTTAGCGCTTTACTTTTGACTGCCTGCAGCAATTTGTCGATTGACGAGATGCGGGAGCAGCTCCCGGCGAAAAGCTTTACCAGTGAACGCACACCTGAAGACTTCACTGAGTGCGTGGTGGGGGTGTTCAATAGCAACGCCCGTGGATTTGAGATGATCCGATTCGATGGTGCTAAGAGTTTCCGCCAAGGCAATCGAACAACCATCACTGCGGAGACGGGCTTTCCGATGTACGTACTGGACGTCACATCTATCGGCGGGGGTGGAACTGGTTCTCTTATCCAGGAACGAAATTTGGAGAGAATGCCTATTGGCTACCTCGAGCGGTTCCAAGGGTTGACCAAAACTTGCTTGTTGTAGAGCGGTTGCCCGAATTCTACAGGCTGGTTAAGCGGGGCAATTTTTCCAATCCGGCGATACCCTAAATTTTCAAAATGGCGCACTGGCGATATGGAATATCAGGGCTCCCGCTAGCGGCGTGAATATCGCAGGGGGAGTCTGGAGAATTGCTGAAACTCGGCACTATGGAGGTCGGTGCTTAACTCCATTCCCGTGCCACATCGCTGTCAGCGGCCAGAAAATCAAAATATCCTAGGCACGAAAAAGCCGTCCTTGGGCGGCTAATAGTCACATTGAGTCTAAAGAGCCTAGAACACGAACTCGTGGTAAGTGGCGTCGACCTCAGCCTGGGTGATGCCTATGTACGCCATGGTGACTGCGGGGCTGGAATGGTTCAGTACCTTGCAAATCTTCTCGATGGACACACCGCCATTATACATCAGCCAGCCCCGAGTCTTTCGCATCGAGTGAGTGCCGAGTTGTAGGCTCATTTCCTCACCTACGGCCTTAAAGGCGTTGGCCACGGAGATGCGGCTGACGGGCTTGCCCTTGGCCCGATTGCTATCCACCTCAAATAAGTACGTGTGCGTGGGGTGGGCAGCCCTGCGGCGTCCTACGATGGTCTTAACAGAACTGTTCAGGTCAATGACGCGGGTCTTGCCTGTCTTGCCTTCCTTGATCACGAGCCTATCGCCTTGAACATCTTCGAAGGTAAGGCTGAGCAGATCGCTGATGCGAAGGGCGGTGTTGACCCCGAACCGCCAGATGTCCGCGTACAGGGAATTGCCCCTGGCGTTCTTGGTCAGCTTGCGGGAGATGGTTTCGGCTTCGCCCTGTGTTTTCACCGCTTCTACGATGTTCATCTCTAGTTAACACTCCAGCGCGTTATTCGATGATGTGTTAATTAAAGCATGTCTATTCAGGTGGCGTCCAGTGTTTCCGTGGCTTCGCTTATTAACACAATACCATTCTGTTAATTAGAATTGATTCTGTGGCCCGATAGGCAATTAACTCCTGTGCGGAAAGTGCCCCACGGGTGAACTAACGAACATAGGCCGTTGGCCGATGGGTTTGCTAGCCCTTGATGTAGTGCAGGAAGTGGCGATTGCTGGTTCAGTGAGCTAGCGACAGCGGGAATTTTGCAGTTGCGAATAAAGCTGCGTGTGAAGGGCGTATGGCTTAGCCCCACTACTATCAACTCCAGCGTTTTCGAGGCTTTTGATAGGGGTGGAGGCTTGGGAGAGAAGCAAGGCAGGGGGCGAAGGGGTAGTTTTGGATTAGTTCCGGCTATAGCTTCTATATTTAGATCGGCTGATTTCTCAACCGTCTCTTTCGCGAGCAGGTCGTGAAAGCCGCCGATGAAATCGCCAAGCTTCACCGGTTCAATCCCCTCCACCGACTCTGTTGACTGGACCCGTTGTTCGCCCATCCGCTCTCATTGCAGATGTGTAAGCAATCGCCAACTGAGAACTCCTCACTTTGAGGAAAAGTGAAAGGGCTCGTTCGGGGAAGCTATCCGCCGGCTCACGCAAGCCAAAATCACTTTTCCTTGCTCTTGCTGTAGCGCTTCGAACGCTGATTAGTCTGGCATCAGCAAATCATTGTATTTGCCGGGCACTAGCGCAATTTCACCCCAAGCAAGCATGTCCACAGCCAATCCCTTGCCATTCGTGGTGATGACCCCGTAGAACATAATGATCCGCCCCGTTGAATCGTCGTTTATACCCTTGGTTTTGCAGAGTCCATCTGGATGCTTGACAGTGAAATCATGGATTGCTGGATCGCACTCGATCCGAGTCATTCGTGTCGAGGTTGAGTGTTGCCCCGCGTTCCAGCTGCGCTTGATTCTCCCGAAGTACAACTTGGGTGACTGTTCAGTGTTCAGAATGTCGAAAGTCAGCTCGGTCACGTTCGTTATCAGCTCAGCCAGTTTAGCCGCGTGCTGAGCGCCAGGAAGGAAGAAATACTTGTCTTTGTTGACGTCAAAATTGCAACAAATCCCTGCAACAGTCGTTATTTTGCTCGGCAGTTGGAATGATTCTCCTTGATGCCGGCTTATCGGCACCCATGACAGCGGTCCATTAACATCCTCAACAGGGGTTTCATCATAGTCGGCGCCTAGCGTAAGCTCGATCTCTGGCTTGGACTGGAGAAATTCCTTCACGATTGTTAAATGTCCGTGGTCGATTGCTCGCTTAGCCTCCTCCCATGACTCATACCGTTTACCTTCTGGTTTTTTTGCTCTCAGAACACATCCTACTTGCTGCCAGCGTCTAAGGTGGCGATAGAAAGGGGCACGCCGATTGGTGAAAAGGTCTTTCTCCTTTGGGGTCCGCTCAACGTTCGTATAGCAACTAGGGCAGAAAAGGTTGCCCGCCATCTCTTCTTCGTACTCATCCGGTGCGACTCGCCGGCTCGCCTTTAAAGCCTCTCTGCTACCGCCATCGTATTCCCAGCCGAGCAGGTGATGAGCGTAGGCAATTTTTCTCTTGGTAGACATCAGGTAATCCTTATGATGTTGGTACTGCCAACTAGTCGTACCGATAATCGAAAACTAAGTAGGTGGAGCACAAGGTTGGTGTTTGGCAAAACAATCTTTGTATACCCGATAAGTCTCACTGGTCTAAACTTCAGTGCGGCGGCTGTAGACTAGAATACTTCTGGTGAGTGCCCTCTAGTCCATCTGGTTAGATACTTATATGACATGCCGATGGAGCAACCCTGCACGTTAGCGATGAGTTTGTTGACGCTCCTCGTGCGGTTCGGCATGGTTAGTTTCAAAGTCACGGGTGGTGCGGCATCTCTCCACCCAGGAATAGAACTGTTATCTTGCCTCACGGCTTAACGTTTAATCATTGGGGCAGGCAGGGGCAGAAAAGCCCCGAAGGCTTTTTGTTTCAGCTGTTCCGGTATATTGTGATGTACCGTCACGTGATAGTTGCATCTTAAATGCTCTGCCCAGTTAACGGCAAGATCAAGGGCTGGGGGGGGCTTGTCGCCCCATCTCCTTAGTTAAAAGTAAAGTGATAACTTGTGCCTAGGGGCACAGTTGTTACGGTGTACAGGGTGTAATCTTTCCTAAGAAGTCTTTTAGGATAGGATCCATCCTCTGTAAGGAGATCAGGCTTAGAAGTATCAGGCTGCTTGGTAAATTTCCTTCATCTTCTGTATCTTCTTGCGTGAAACTCCCGTTTCTCGATGGATCTGAATGGTTGGAGTGTCTAATTCAATTAGTCGCTTAACTTTTTCTTCAGCCTGCTCGTCAAGTTTTCTGCCGTCTCGCTTGATAGGCATGGCGCCTGCAACAGACCAGTCAACTTTGGCGTGTTGAAAGTACGTTGTTAGCAGGTAAGCCACAACTCGTTCGTCTTGGACGTACAAGTTTATTTCATTGCTGTTGTTGTGGCATCGTACAGCTGTCCGGGTTGCTACTTGTAGCGAAGGCTCTAGAAGTCTAGTCGTGATGAACGCTTCCTCGAAGTTCTCCCCGTACTTTGCTTTCAGGTACTTTAGCCCTTCTTTGTCGGATGGGCTAGGGTTGCCACCGAACAGTAATATTGCCTCGGTTGCATCGGAGTGTCTGTTGACGCCGCGACAATCCTTGGGGACAAACCTTACTTCGGCTCGACTCTCAAAGCCTGCCCACTTGTTGGCGGAGAGAAGTGGGATGCTTCTTGTGTGCGCTAGAACCTTCTCCAAGACTAGGTCAATCAGGCGCTTATCCCCGCACTGGGAAAGCATCTTTCCTTTGCTAAACAGCTGCCCCTTTGGGGTGACGGGGTATATGGTAGTGAAACTTTTATAGAGACTTGATTTTGGTGTAAAAATAGATGGTTTGAAGTAGAAGCTATGGACCTTTGCGAACAGTTCGAACTCACTGTTCTGTACGTTAGCAGCAAGTACATGTGTCTCCGAGGCTGCTGAGAAAATCTCCCACCAGTCTGTATACTCCTCTACGGCACGTATATGGCGTATTCCATTTGATTGTTCCTTGTCGATGAAGACGTCGACTCCGGATAAGAGCAGTCGGAAGATGTTAGCAGCGGAAGGGCCGAGTGTTGAGCAATCAGTTCCTCGTGCGTCCGCCCGATTAGTTGATACCTGGTCCTTCACCTGTACTTCATAGCCTTCCCCTAGCCACAGTTGTCCGTCGCGTTCCTCTGTGAAGTCAAGTACGCGTTTCAATTCCACTGGCTTGAGAGGATAGTCAGGGTAGTCCACGACTTTTGGAAGTTCGTCAACTACGAGTACCCAGCCATGAAGAAGATTGTGCCGAGCTTGCCGTATCGACTCTTGGGTGCAGACAATGAAGGAATCAGTCTTGTCAGCTAGAGCCATGTTCAACTCAGTGATCACAACCCCGGCGGAGCGATGGTCAATTGAACGGGACGTGATTCCCGCATTTGCCGCTCGGTGGGAGATTTCGTCGCTTAAGATAAGAGTTGGAACGGCCAAGATTACACGCATACCCGCTTCAATCAGGCCTGGAAGTTTGCACAGTAGGGCTTCTGTTTTTCCTGCTCCAGGTGGAGCAATTGAGGTATTGATGATCTTCATCTTCGTTGGTTTACATGCCAGAACAGTACTGCGTTGATCTTGGGCTTCGGGTGATAAACCTAAGCGGGCAGCTTGCCAGAACTACAGCCAATGAATCAGTAAGCTGTGTTCTGGCGCTGCTTTCATTGCGTCAGCATAAGTGCTTAAGTTTGTCGATTTTTTTTGAGCGCTCCAGAATGCAGTTTTCTGGGTATTCCCTCTGGATGTCGTAAAGACTCATTCGCGCCCTGTAATACGTACGGTAGATTTCCAGCTCCCAGAACTGCGGATTGGCTCCAGGCCAGTTCTTTTCAAACTCTATAATGAAGTCTAAATCGTGCTGATTAGCAGCGACGCAGTAATCCATGTCTGTATCGAATGGTTCATCGGTAAGCCCTAATATCTCCAGTTCAGTCGTCATCCGAATGTAGAGTTCGGGGGTGTCGAAGAAGCTCTCGTCTTCGGCGAAATCACAATACGGCGACTGGAGGGCGCGAACTATTGCGTCGACTTTTTCCGGGGTGTAACTGTTTTTACAGCGGGAGCAAGCTTTCTTCATATATTGTCCTTTAAATCTGTTTTGGTTTTTTTTGGGGGGGTGAAAGAAATCTGTCGCTCTGAATGCGAGTATTGGTCGATGGCGATCTAGCTTATGTAACTACAGAAAGTACAGTTGCTGTGGTTTTAGCGATGGTGTGTTTATCAATCTGCAAGTGGAGTGAAGAGGATTTTTATCCTATTGCTGGAGTTTGAAATGGCGTCACGGTTTGCAGGTGGCAGTTTCTAAATTTTGCATTTTCAAGTTGCAGGTTTTGAGACGATTCCAGATCCTTCGAGAGGATAAACCATGCGTAGTATTTGCTCTTTCGTACTTCGGTAGAGGGCTAATGGGTTTTTCTTGTGAGAGTGTTGTTTGGTCCGCTGAACGCTGTTTCGAGACAAATACTCCCTCGTGGTCGGAGGTCTTGTCAACATCTGGATGTGTTTTTCGTTGAAGTTTTTTTGTTGTATGTTTTCTGGTTTTGGGATATTCGGGCGGCCGTGTAGATAGTTACCACGCGTTTTGCGCAGCATCCAGTGCAAGTTGCTGTAAGTGGCTTACAGTATTGTGTGTGGGGAATGCTGTAAGTGGCTTACAGTATTGTGTGTGGGGAATGCTGTAAGTGGCTTACAGT